>CAYWIG010000272.1:0-3666 GCA_964458295.1 uncultured Myxococcales bacterium | reverse complement strand
AGATTAAACGTTCCACATATCTGCTGCGCCTTTGCTGAACAGCTGGCGCTTATAGGTCAACACGTGCTCGTCGTCATAACCGACATGCTTCGCTACGCGGATGCACTTATGGAGGTTTCGAACGCACAGGGAAAGATACCGAGTCGCGATGGATATCCAGGGGATCTGTACAGCAGGCTCGCAAGGATTTACGAGCGCGCGGTGAACTTCGGTGGTGAGAGGGGTTCGGTTACGATCATAGGCGTGAATTCGGTCCCAGATAACGATCTGTCTCATATCGTCGCTAATCTTACGGGTTACATAACGGAGGGACAGCTTCCGGTGGAGAGGGGTGGCTTCGTTATAATGAAGTGTCTCTCCAGGCTTAAGGGTTTGGTCGTCGGCAAGGAGACACGCCCCGATCACGGTCCCATTATGGACGCATGCGTATCGGCTTATGCAAATGCACTGAGTTTAAGGGAACAGAAGGAGATGGGTTTCTCCATCACGGATGAGGTCGATCTCGCATATCTTAAATTCGCAGACGAGTTTGAGGCGAGGTTCTTACCAGCCAGTCAAAATCTTACACTGAACGAAACTTTAGATCTAGGTTGGGAGTTGATAAAGATACTGCCGAAGCGTGTTTTGAGGATTAAGAAGGAGATATTGGACGAATATTATAAAGAACAGAGTTAATAATATGGCAACGGTATCCAAGGGACAGGTCAGGACGTACAAACAACGCACCGAGCGCTTACTTCGGGCTGTGCCCACACTCGATCTTCGTAGAAAACAGCTCAATCGTGAAATTCTGGTTTGGGAAGAGGAGCTGGAGGAGATCAAGAGAAGATATGAAGAGCTCAAGAAGAGCATCGAGCAAAACCCACATCCCGAAATCGATGTCATAGTTCAAATAGGTGATATCAAAACCGAACAGGTGAACATCGCAGGCGTAATGCTTGATGTCGTCGAGGAGGTTGAATTTAAAAAAATCAATTACAGTCTCTTCATATCCCCGCCCTCGTTCGATATCTTTGTGATGTTGAAGAAGGACCTCTTGGAGACAGAGGCAAAGCTCGAGGCGAAACAGAAGGCACTCGATGCCCTGTTGGAGGAGCTGGAGATCACGACGCAGCGGATCAACCTCTTCGAAAAGAGACTGATACCGGAATATCAGGGCTTGATAAGATATATAAAGGGAAGGCTTGAGGATAACGAGAGATCCTCCGTCATGATTGCAAAGATCGCACAGGCGGAGATGTTGGCGGATTAATGGCTATAGTACCGATGAAAAAGGTTTTATTCGTGACCCTCGCGAGGGAGGGTGAGGCGCTGTTGCGTCGCATGCAGGAGCTTGGCGTCCTTCATCCTGAGCATATAAGGGAGCCTATAGAGAGCGATAAACTCGTCAGGATGGAACATAAGCTTCACGTGCAGGACTCCGTGATAAGGGAACTCGAGAACCGAAAAAAGTCTTCAAAGAATTCTGAAGCCTTGGCCGATCCCCCAAAGATTTGGGAAGCCGAAAACTGGGTCGCCGATGAGAAGAAGATCGTTGAGAGGATATCACAGCTCGAAAGGGATATTCAAAGACAGACTGTTTGGGGCGATTTCGATCCCGTTGACATAAAGTTTTTGGAGGAGAAGGGGATATTCGTTCAGCTGTGGAGCGTGGGACTGAAGAAATTTGAAAATATATCCGCGCCTGACGGTGCTCATGTCCATGAAGTATTCCGAAACAAATCGGTATTTTTTGCAACGGTGAATCACGGAGAGAAAATCGAAATTCCGAATGCGGAGGAGGGGCAGATTCCTGAACATAGCCTTATATCATTATATAGGGATCTCGAGGAGCAGGAGGGCGAGCTTGGGGCAATATCGAGGAAGATCGACGCAACGGCGCAATATTTAAAAAGATTTAGGGAAAAGAATGTACTTCTGAAGGAGGAGAGGGATTTCTTTGAAACCCTCGACAGATCCTTTGAGGATGATTCGCTTACAGCGTTTGCGGGCTGGGTTCCTACAGATGATGTTGAGCGCATTAAGAAGATTATAGGAGAGGAATTTACAAGCTCATACATAAAGATGAGGGAGCCGCTTGATTCGGAAGTTCCTCCGGTGAAAACAAAGAACAGCTGGCTAGCGGGCGTCTTTGAGCCACTTCTGCATCTCCTCGGCTTTCCAAAGTACAGAGGATTGGATCCCGCCCTCTTCTTTGCACCGTTCATGATGGTCTTCTTCGGAATATGTTTGGGCGATGCTGGTTATGGCTTGTTTCTAGTGGCAGCTGGATTCGTGATGAGAAAATTTCTGAAGGAGAGGGTCCCTGGAATAACGTTTGTTTCAAACATGTGTATTCTGTTCGGCTCGATGACCATCATCTGGGGTCTTCTGACCGGGACGATATTTGGAATCGATTTTAAGACCAGAGGATGGATTCCGATAGATGTATCACCTGGGGTTGGCGACCCGATGCTTCTCTTTAAAATCGCCATAGGTGCTGGGGTGCTTCATCTTACGATCGCACTCTTCATGGCATTCTTCAATGTCAGAAAATTTAGCGAGAGACTTTCTAAGCTCGGGGTAATAGCGGTTATGTGGGGCGGAATACTTGGCGTGCTGAAGGTTCCATATTGGTATTTTTTACTGGGAGCGGGCGCAGGGATCATCCTTATCTTTTCGTCAGATTCAAAAAATCCCGCAAAGAGGATTGGGCTTGGGCTTTGGAATATTTACGGTCTCACGGGTTTGCTTGGCGATGTGATGTCATATGCGAGGCTCTTTGGGCTTGGGATCGCGACCGCGGCAATCGCATCCGTGGTCAATATGTTAGCAGGTGATGTCAGGGCCGCCTTGCCTGCACTTGGGGATGTCTTTGCAATTTTGGTTTTGGTCGTTGGACACTGTTTCAACTTTGCGATGGGAATAATAGGTGCACTCGTTCATCCGGCGAGGCTACATGCCGTGGAGGCGTTTCCTAAATGTGTGGAGTTGACGGGAACACCGTATAAACCGCTTTCTAAAGTATAGTGCTTTTTGAAAATTAAGAATTAAGAAAGAAGAATTAAGAGTTGATGTACTATTCATTATAAACAACTCTTAATTCTCAATTAAACTTTTAATTCTTAATTATTAATTCTTAATTAAAATTAGGGGGTACATTATGGATCTTACAGTATTAAATCAACTAGCGTTTTATCTCGGAGTAGGACTTGGTCTCGCCGGTTCCGCGTGGGGGCTTTCGATCGCCTTTCAGGCTGCTCTTGGAATCGGAGACAAGCAGTTCTTTTCCGTGATGCCTCTCGCAGTCCTCCCCAGCACACAGGGTATCTATGCGCTGCTCGGAGGAATCCTTAAGAAGGATGCCTTTGCGACACATCCAGAGATTGGCGGAGTTCTTCTGCTCGTGGGTGTCGCATGTTTAATAAGCGGTATCTATCAGGGTAAGGTCTGTGCAGCGGGTGTGCGCGCTATTGGTGAAGGTAGAAACACGCTAGGAAATGGCATCGTCGCAGCCGCCATGCCGGAGACATATGCGGTGTTTTCATTTGTTTGCTTGTTTTTGCTTTAAGATAAGCTTTTATCTTGATGAATTAAGAATGAAGAATTAAGAATGAAGAGTTGATGAACTGATCATCATAAAATTCTTAATTTAACTCTTAATTCTTCATTATTAATTCTTAATTA
>CAYWIG010000271.1:0-3670 GCA_964458295.1 uncultured Myxococcales bacterium | reverse complement strand
GCGCTTCTATTCGGAACGATCCCACCCGAATATCTCACACTGGGAAGAGATCATGAGGATGTAGAGGTTGAGATGCCGAAATTATCTGAAGATGAATCGGCGGCTGTTGAGAATTGGGCAACCCTGCTCACAAGTTATATTGAAAGCACCGAATTTCAAAAAGCTGTAGAGGCCATACCTGCCGCCTCAGCAGATTTTCCCTTTCGTGAAAAAATGTTCCAGCTGGTGCAAAAGCATAGAAATGCAGTTGTCGCCAAACTTTTACCTATAGACATGATACTGAGCGCCGATCAGTACGTCGATGGACTTTCAAGGCAAGTTCGCTGGGGTCCTGACAAACGCAAAGTCTCGAAGGATGAACGCTTTGATGTAGCAAGAAAGGCCCTCATCAATTTAAGAATCAGCCTCATAAGAGAGGATATCATAAATCTGTCCAAAGAGTACGAACTCCACCAGTTCGACGATTTTGAGGGACAAATTCGTTCCTTCGTCGAATCGAAGGAATATGCAAAAGCCGAGGCAACGCTGGATTTCGTCGAACGACGGACGGCGGACATGGTGAATGCAGTTCATCGCGCTGAGGTCATCGCTGACCAACTCTTTATCACGGCCGAAAGAAAGGCCGAGAAGGAGTTCCGCAGATTGATGATGGAGCTGCTGTCGGAGGGAAGGCTGATCGCACTGAGAAAGCTGCGCGCTAAAGTCAAAAAGCGGATACAGGAACTCGCAGCTCCCATCAGGATAAGATCTAAAGATCAAGCGATCAAGATGAACGTAGCCTGTGCGGTCTTCGCTGTATTGGAAACCATCAGGGTGCTCGCAGTCCTACCGTCTGCAGAAAGATTGAAACTGGCACCCAACTTCCCGGATACGCTAAGACTCACCAGGCCAGGAGGTCCTGCGACCGTCGAACACACCCAAACCCTCCTGTTGAGGCTTGGATTTCCCATTCCTGGATTGCCAGGGGTTGAAGCGCTACCTACGAGGATAGCCAGCGGCATGCGTTTGCCGTCACCCGAAGAAGCACCAGCCCTTACAGGTGGGAAGGACGAGACAAGCTCCGCCGACGCTTCTGAATAAAAAAATCCGCTTCAAACGGGAAGCGATAATTATAAGCGATAGGGTGAACGGTGTATGGTGTACAGTGAACAGCGGATCTCGATTCTCACAGTTTACTGTGCGCGGTACACGGTTCACTTACGGGGTTCGTGATTGATATGAATAGCGTTCAGACAATCCGTACGATGTTTACAGGCGGTGCACTCGCCACTCCTGTCGGCGCATCACAATTCATCGCAGGTCTGAATACTTCAGCTGCCCTGAGCGGTGCGTTGGAGCTATTTTCTCATGGTATTGGATTTCAGGCACCCCTTGCCGTTGCTGATAGCTTTCATGCGGATTATGAAGATTTTCAAGAGGCATACGCCGCCAATCAATACCGCAATGCTATACGCATTGCCCACACAGAGTTATCATCCATCGTGTCAGGTGTCCCTGCTGAGGTGTGGCCCGCAGTCACCGCGGATATGCGCTCGCTGGCCGATCGTGCCTTTATGTTTTCAGATACCCCAGAGGCTGTAGCTAAAAGCAGAGAATTGCTAGGACACCAAATCCTAAGTCGGCGTCCTGAAATAATCGTTCAAGCTGAAGACCCAAGAATGACGGAGCAGGTACGCTCAACGGTCAGAAGGATGATGACCGAACTGCTCGCGATCTCAGTTGGGGGAATCCAGGAGCTTCCGCAAACGCTGTGGTCCTCTGCAGCTTTAACATCAGGAGTGTTAACCGCACCCAAAATCATAGTCCGCGCAAAAGGACTTCCGAAGGATAAGGACATTATTTTAAATACGAGATGGTATCTTCTAAAGAGAAATATACCAGTCATTGAAATTGGATATCGCGATGAAAAAATACTGGATACCTGGCTTCCAGGTTTCGCAATTATGCGAAGTCTGAATAGGGTTCAACAGACGAACGTGAGGGACAAACACATGAGGGGTGAAGGCAGGCTCTTCACTGGATCGACATATGAGTACTTTCAGAGAATGGCGAATCCAGAGGATAGAACTGATCATAGTCCTTACCTGAACGCTGCCATGCTCCTTCAAGCTGAGTTGCTCGCAGGCAATTATGTCGAAGAGTTAGCGAGAATTATAAGGGCGACGAAAATTGACGGCCATGTAAAGACAGATGCAATTGAACTCGCTAGAAGAGTTCGTGTAAATTTCACGCTAACCCCTTTATATCCGGATGGTAGATTGACACCTAATCTGTACATAAAACAAATGGAGCGGAGGGATCGTAAGGGTCGTGCCATTCCAATCGATCCCCCTCACCTGCTCTTCTCCTTCTCCATACAGAGAGAGATTTTGGATGAGCTCTCGCGTGACGACTATATGAACCTGATAGCGCGCGGCCTCATAATGTGGCAGCTGGAGGGGGATAGAGGCTTGGGGCTAAACGTACACCTCGACAAAACCCCTGAGGGCATGGCAACAGCAGTTCATCAACTGGGTTTCCGCGCCGGAGGGCCATCACTCCTTATATCAAAGAAGGTTCCTGATAAATGGACAAGTGAATTCACCGACTTTCTTCATTTTCTCTTTCATCTGCGACGCTTGAGGAGTGGACGTATATCCCATGATTACGCCGCTATCAACGACCTGGCCGGTTTGGATGAGGGGGAACGCCGGAGCGCGATCGGTGCGATCACCGGTTTCGATACGATTTCAGGTGTAACTATGTGGCACAGCGAGTCGGAATCGAAGATAGTCGTCAATCGTACGGAATCGAGCTTCGACATCAAAGTCGTCACTAACCTCGACGAGCTTGCAAAAAAATATACACCGATGGATATAATCGAGCTCATCCTCCGAGTTGTTCATGCAGCAAATTATTCAAAATACACTTATCACGGTATAAGCTTCGAAGATGCAGCTACGCATGGAAATGCAACTCCAAGCTTTCTCGACGCCATCGCTTGGTTGAAAATTCTGAAGAGATATCATCAGTTCCGCACGGAGAATCAGGATGACGGTTCTTCATTCAATCTCATTGGTGAAGCGGCAAAGGCTCATTTCGAAGAACTCGGCGGGGCATTGGACAGATTGGCAATCCAGGATTATGACGCCGTTCAATCATCCATATCCAGACACAACAGCTGGATCATAGAGTTGTCACAACGAGGTGGTGATAAGGGCAAAGTTGAACAGCCAAGGGCTACTGAAGTTACCATCATAGCAACTCCGCAGGCAAAGCTCATTCACTTCGACGGAACACCAGAGCTGGGTACACAGCATTGGATGAAGCTGATGCGCGCCCTGCTCGCAGCACCAGATGGGGTCACCCATATCACGATGGCCGGCATATGGGACTCAGATCGACCTGAACTCGTCGTCTCACCGGGCGAGGAGAGATGGTACATGTTGAATCCGGCATATGCAAAGTCTCGTAATGATGGGAGAAGAAAATACAGGGAAGCGCTGGAGGTTATCAGGAGACTTTGCACCGACTACCCCAAGGCGATAGGCACGCCATCGCCAGAACCTTCAATGTCGAAATCTGGATTTGCGGCGTTGAACTTCAAGATCCTCGGTTTATTTCATACCGATAGAGAACGGCATGCTGAATTTATCGATATCGGTCGCGACCGTCTACGAGAAGTGATGGA
>CAYWIG010000270.1:0-3676 GCA_964458295.1 uncultured Myxococcales bacterium | reverse complement strand
GGATATGACGGAACGATCATCTATTCCGACGATGACGGAACGAATTGGAACGCTGCTAACAGCGGAACGACCAACAGATTAAATGGCGTCGCCTCCTTTGGCACCGACGGCTTCATCGCCGTTGGAGAGCCCGCAAACTTTGATCCATATGGAATAACCAGATCGATAGATGGAGGGCTCACATGGACCCCCCGCCCCACCTTCGTCACGTTGCACGATTTGACGGTCCGCGGAACCAACGATCTCGCCGCAGTCGGACACACCTACTCCAGTTATGAAGGGTATGTCATGTTGACCTATACGGGCGGCGAGCAATGGGGTAGCTACTACCTCCAATCGAAGCCACCGCTCTACGATGTGGAGTACACCTTGGCATCGACCTTCGTAGCGGTGGGGCAGTTGCAGTCCCTCTATTCGTTCAACGGCGGAACATGGTATGTGGGGGCAACTCACCCCGAAATCCCGACGACGATGTATGGGGTAGCTTGGAGCAACCCACCGGGCAGACTAGTAGCTGTTGGCCAACAGGGAGTTGTCATCTATGGCGGTGCAACCGGTACAAATTGGACGGAGGTCGATTCCGGAACGGATAAAATTCTCTATGATGTTGCTACTGACGGTGACGGACGATTCATTGCTGTAGGCTATGATGGCACGATCATCTATTCGCATGACGCGGGAATTACATGGGATCAAGCGAACTCAGGAACAAACGAAATACTGTGGGGCGTCGCCTTCGCTAAATAGTACCGAGCACCAACCCTCGAGTGCCTTTAAATACTACTTAGGCCCTATGCGTTTTTCAACGAAATCACCCACATCTATAGCTTTCGCCTCAACAAGGCCTCCATTTATCTCCAATGCATATTGAAAAGGAGCTGGCGAGCCAATCAGTTCGGTTGATTCCGGCTTTGCATTCTCCACTATATGAACCACCTTCATCTTGTCGTCGATGAATATAATATCCAAGGGAATCAACGTATTCTTCATCCAAAATTTCTCATCCCCCATCTCCGGAAAGATAAACCACATACCATTATTGATCGGAAGTGATTCCCGATCCATAAGCCCCTTCGCCCGCTCCGCTTCGCTCTCCGCTATCTCCACCGAAAAGGAGGTATCGCCGATCGCTATCGTTGCAACCGTCCCTGGAGTCATAACCGTCGTTGCAGGCTGCTCATCTGCAGACTGGGCTTCGTTCTTAGTTTCCACCGCTTCATTGTCCTGCACATCGACCTTTTCACATGAAACCATAAGGAAGACGACAGCCAACAATAGGATAATTCTCTTCATGGGTACCTCCTGATATCCATCATACGAGTTGGAATTCGATAGAACGCTAACATCATAAGCGCTATAACTTCAACCTCTCAAAAAACTCCTAAGCGAGTATCTTCCCGCTATATATCCAAATTCGCTTATAGCTGCTGGAAGATCGATTCCAGCTGGGCATACCTCAAAACAGTTGCCGGACGCTCCGCAGTCGGCAAGCCCGCCCCTCTGCATGGATGCGCTTATCCTCGCGCCACCCTTGTCCAATCCGCTAGGCACCAGATTGAGCGCCATGGCCTGACTGAAGACGAAAGCTCCGACATATGGTGATCTGGAGTTTATCTGAGGGCACGCCTCCAAACATGCTCCACACATCATACACCCGATATAGTTGGCAACTCGATCGACCTCCTTTGTCGAAATGATATTATAATCCAGAAGCATCATATTCTCACAGTCGACGTCGTTCCAACATGAAAACATCTCAATCGCATCAAACATCCGCGTCCTATCCACTACAAGATCCCTCACTACCGGAAACTTTGACAGAGGCTCAATGGTTATCGGAGTATTTAGATCCTCGACCTTAGTCCTGCACGCCTGCCTGACCTTACCATTGATCACCATCGTACAGGAACCACAGATACCCTCCCCGCAAGAGGTCTCGTGCCTGATAGGTACCGTGGAATTACCATCCACCGCGACCGGATCTTCGGATATTTTTGATAAGGCGCCGATTATCGTTAGGCCGGGCTCATATGGAAGATAGAATTTCTCCCAATAAGGCAAATCGCTCGGATCGTCCTGCCGCTTTATTTTGAATAGAATGTTATCCATAAAAAAAACATTTCCCCTAGAGATAGATCACGTGACACTTTCATCTCCACAGGCGAACTTAAATTTATCCCCATCATTAAAAATCTTTAAAATGACATTTCGGTTGCTATCATTTCTGTTCAAAATGGAATCGGCCATCATCCTCGAGAGTTCGAATCTATTGGAAAGTCTTCGCATAAAAATTATTTCGCCATTTGCCCATTCCGATCGATCAAGCAGCGGAGCGCTATCAAACCTCTCCCTCATTTTTTCGATTTCACACCTCGTCGCCTCGACCTTATCATTGCTCCTTTTGGGACCTAGGGAATCGGACATTACATTGGAGAGTTCCCTCACAATGTTATGAACATTTTCCGTACCCTCTCTGGTGGCTATACTGGAATTCATCATCTCCTGTCCCGATTTATCCCTCTCCAGAATTTTTAAGAGTTCCTCCTCCGGAATGGGTTTGGACGCCTTTGCATAAATCGCCGCTGTCTTACCCGCAACCATACCCCCGTATATCGACGAGAGGATCTTATTGCCAGGCAATATGCCCGAGCCATGGTAAGCATGCGCAGCCTCCCCTGCGGCATAAAGCCCGGAGACGGTCGTCATATGCTCATCATCTACCCAGAGCCCCCCTAAGGAGTAAGTGGCCGCAGGCTCGAAAATCATCGGAGAACCTCTCGGGTCCAAACCGGTGGCCTCTTCATATAATTTCAAAATACTTATTGCCTCATCCGTCAAAAATTCTTCTACCACATTCCCTTCGGGCGTAATCAAGTGCGAATCCACAGGGAAGTTCTTACCGAAGGCTTTGAATGTATAGGGATAAAATTCTACAAACTCTGGATCGGCCATTGCGGCGCCGCTCCTAAAACAGGATACTACCGCCGAACCATCGTTTGCCGATGAACGCGTCGTATTCTTAAATATTCCGGAATAGCCACCGCTGCAAATAATAACGGCATCCGCCCTGAAGGACTTTATCTCCATACTCTTTAAATTTATTGCAACAACCCCCCTACACTTACCCTCATCATCGAGGATGGGGGATAAAAACTCCCAACCTATATTCATGGTGATCTTTTCCGAAGCTGCATATCTCCTCAGCTGTCCATTCAATACGGCGAGAATCCTCTGAGCTGTCCTGCTGCCCGCTTTTACCATCCCATCCGTAAGATATGACGGACCGTGTCTCACCTTTATATAGCCCTCTACATCCCTGTCGAATATGACCCCCATGCGCTCCAACAGGTTGACGATGCCCGGAGAGGCTTCACACATACTACTGATCTGTGACTTATTCGCTATAGATCCGGTACATTCTGTGGAATCGGAGATATGTTGTTCGAGGGTATAGGGTGCTATCGAAGAACTGATTCCCTCCTTCAAACAGGAGGAGGAGGATCTGTGGGGATGGTCTGAAGAGATAAGGGTTACCTCAACCCCAGCACCTGCAGCATATATCGTCGCCATAGAACCGGAAAGTCCCGCACCTACGACGATTATTTTTCGTCTTTTGGACAGCATCTTAAAGGTCCTAAAAGAATGAGAGGATTATCCTCTCACTCCAAACAGCAAT
>CAYWIG010000269.1:0-3703 GCA_964458295.1 uncultured Myxococcales bacterium | reverse complement strand
GGCAACTACGATGTTAAGAGGAGTTATGAGCGCGACTCACTCGGTCGGCTGGTCGAGGTTGTGGACAGCGTCAAGCATTCCGAAAAACCCTTGCTCAGGGAGTGGAAATACGATTTGGATCTGTTCGGCAATATCGCAACCGATCATGTAATCAAATATGACGATGGGGGAAGGATTGAGGGGATTGACGATAGAGTTTTCAAATACGATGCCCTGGGCCGTCTGGTGTGGACGATGGATGGAACAATCCATACCGACTATTCATATGATGCCTTCGATCGAATGGTGGGGGTTTCTACAAACGGTATCCAGAAGAGTTTCGTATGGGATGGGTGGAATATGCTCGGGGAGGATGGAGCGGATGGACTATTTATCTATATTTATTACGATGGATTCAATGCGCCGATCGCGTTTATAGATGAAAAGGAACTCGGTTATTTCCAGACAGATAGGTTGGGCTCGGTGACGGGCGTTGTCGCGGAGGACGGTAAGCGCATCTCTCAATGTGGATATGATCCATATGGAAACAGATATGAATGTAAGAACTTCAATCGTCCATTTTGTTTTACAGGGCATATCTGTGAAGGTGATCCGAATCTTATTTTCATGCGTTACCGTCATTACGATGTCACGACAGGCCGTTTCCTGACCCCCGATCCCCTGGGTTTGAAAATATCACTTCGATCTGGATCCAATACGTATGCGGGTCCAAATCTCTCCTATCATAGGATGCAGGGGGGCGCATCACATCTGACTTTTACAAATAGAATGTCGATCGCAGACAAAACGTATGGGGTGTATCCGTTTAATCGAATTTATTACAAAGCCGGTAGTGTGATCGACGGTGAGTTGAACCTGTATCTCTATGCAAAAGCCGATCCGAGTAGGTTCGTCGATCCCTTGGGTCTGGCGAGCCTTATATTCGATCGCTCCGATGAGCGCATCTATCTGCGGGATCGTTATGAGATGGACATCATGGAATTCCGGGCGACGAATAATGCCAAAATACCTTGGGCTGATCCATTCCTTAGGGAGGGCAACGGCCCCTTTCCCGAGGGCTCGTATCCGATCAGTATTCCCAGATTTTATTCAGAGGAATACAGACAATCCTTCTATGAAAGATATGAGTTGGAAGGAGTGGTGCCTGGGGAGAGCATTGCCAATGGAGCACACTGGAAGAAATACCCTCAGGATAGACCTGACTATAGCATCGCATTTGGAAGTGTCAGAATGAGAGCAGGCTTTGGACCTGAGGAACCTGTCTGGGACAGGGAACTCTTCATGCACGGTGGGCGGCATGATTATAGAAAGGGGACACTCGGGTGTATACGCGTCGACGATAGGGATCTGGACGACATGGCCGCTCTCTATATCATCTATCGTAGACTTGGGGATCCTGTTGAGGTGATTACTGTTAGAGATTAAACTGTATTTTATGCAACTCTTAAGTTGTGGTCATTTTTAAGCACCAATTTAAGCACCAATTTAAGCACCAATTTAAGCACCAAATTCCAAATCCCAAATAGCAAATAAATTCCAAATTCCAATTACCGAAAAACCAAACTCATGTTTTGGTCATTGGAATTTGTGAATTGGAGCTTATTTGTTATTTGGTGCTTGGATTTTGGGATTTAGAATGGGATTTGCTTCCGGATCACCGGATCACCGGATCACCGGATGTCCAAATCTTTTCCCTTGCCACGTATCCCTCTCTTCAAGCTGTCTCTCCACTTCGCTAAATATTGCGAGCTTGTTGATCGACCACTCGGGTGCGATCGTAAGCCTTCTCGGACTGTGGCTGTTTAATCTGTGAACGAGAATGTTTGGGTTTAGAATTTCTAGGAAGGAGACCACCCAACCTGCATATTCAGTAAGCGATGGGACGGAATATTTTCCATCCCTGAACATCCTTTCCAGTTTCGTATCTTTCAGAACGTGAAGGTTGTGGATCTTCACGCCCCACAGTTCATGTTCATTTAGAAAACTCGCTGTCTCGAACATCATCTCTGGCGACTCCCCCGGCAATCCCAATATGGTATGTGCGCAAACAGGGATATCGAACCTCCTCAGGAGATCATTTGCCTCTATAAACTGTTCTACCGTGTGTCCCCTTTCGATAAGTTCGAGCGTGGAGTTGTGTGAGGACTGAAGACCGAGCTCAACCCAGAGAAATGTTCTTTTGGACAGTTCATGAAATAGTTTCACATGCTCATCGGATATGCAGTCGGGTCTCGTCGATACGGCGAGACCGACTACCGCAGGATGATCGAGGGCTTCCTCGAATATCGGTTTTAATTCGGAAGCGGGTGCGTGGGTATTGGATCCACTCTGGAAATAACTGATCACCTTTTCCGTCTCGTGTCGCCTCTTGATATACTCAATTCCATCCCTGAGTTGCTCCTTGATGGAGATCCGTCCACTGTTCACCGTCCACTGTTCACCGTCCACGATTGTTCTAGGCACATACGAATCCATGTTACAGAAGGCGCATCCATCTTCATCCAGCGTTCCATCCCTCATCGGACATGAAAGTCCGCTCTCCAAGCTGACCTTATATACGCGCTCCCCGAATCGCTCGTAGAGGGTATTATTTATAGAGCTGTAACGTTTTTTTGACTCTCTGTTTCTCATAGCTTCCCCCTAATCCTTATTACACATCGTTTAAATAGGATAGGGGGTAATTTTGATACCACAGTCAAAAATATGACGTGATGCATTAAGACTTATAAAACAATCAGTTATATAAACTTATAGCACAACTTATAGGCGTAAATTCTCTATTGGGTGTAAATTCACCCCCCTACCAACTGGAAGCCTTTTTAAAAAACAAGATAACAATATGATTAATAAGACTATTTGGATGTCAGTATAATTTCAACTTATTGGCACGCTCCTTGCTCTTTAGCCGTGTGGGTAATGGGAAAGGAGCTAGCCAATGAATCAGGAAAGAAGCAAAGTAGGGTGGTTAGGGATCCTGATGGCAGTCTCCCTCTTCTTCGCAAGTTGCGGTAGCGGCGAAGATTTTAATTCCAGTGTGAGCAATGGTAGTGGTGGAGGAACGGGTATCAGCAACATGTTTTCCTCCCCTGCGGAGATGGGTGTGGGCGATTTGATGCCAATTGAATTCGATGGATCTGAGGAGATAACGATCGACTTCAGGGACGTGGTGAGCGGCGCAAATTTCATATTATCGCTCGGTTCTTCCAATTACAACGGCTACGGCACCTCGATTCAGGTTGGATCGGCCAGCGAAAGTCTTCCTGAGGTTCAAAACAGTCTGACAAGCGGGATGATGGTCGAAGAGGTAGCACCGGATGAAGTCTACGGCGCGCAGGAGATGATGAGTGCCTGGCTCCGTCTCTCTGAATCCGATCTTCATTCATATGAAGACGTGATCGACGATCCAAACTCAACTGTGGGCGCGAAGGCTTTGGGTTTCAAGGCCGTCGCCGCCGGAGATGTTGAAAGTTTTAGGGTGCTCTCGAGTCTGTCATCGACGACTTCATATGTCGATGTCGATGCGAGTGCCAGATGTGTCGGCAACAATGTCGTCTTCTACGTCGACACAGGGGTTCCAACGAGCGTTCTCTCGGATAGCGACATCGAGGAGCTCTGTGATAATTTCGATGCGATGGCTGAGAGGGAATTTTCACTCCTAGGAGGTGTCTCCGATGTCGATGGCGATGGCAAGGCTCACGTCCTG
>CAYWIG010000268.1:0-3707 GCA_964458295.1 uncultured Myxococcales bacterium | reverse complement strand
GACTGTATTCAGCTAGTTGATCATGAGGGTAATCTTATCGACTCAATCGGGTATGGGGAGGGTATAGTCCCTTTGGCCGAAAATGGTCTGGCTTGCTATGAGGGGATGCCTGCACCGAAGGTGTCGTCCGGTCAAAGTCTTTCGCGCATCGGAGCCATCGATTCGAATGATAATCTTGCAGATTTTGTTGTTTTGGATGTGCCGAGTCCAGGAGGACTTTGAGAGTCTAGGTGTCTAAGTTTTTAAGTGTCTAAGTATCTAAACGTTAAATATCTCATGTTTATGGATCGGGTATATGAAAGTGAGCAAGTTTGAAGATTTGACTTGTTGGCAAGCTGCACGAGTTCTTGTTGGTATGGTCTATAAAATGACTAGCAAAAGACCATTTTCCAGGGATTACGGTCTTGTAAATCAAATCCAGAGAGCATCAATATCAGTTATGGCGAATATAGCTGAAGGATTTGCATCCTGTTCAAAATTAGAACGTATTAGGTTTCTTGGATATTCGAGTAGGTCTGCAGCTGAAGTACAATCACATTTGTATGCAGCTATGGATTTGGGATACATTGAGCGTGAAGTCTTCGATGGCACTTTAAAACAGGCTCAAACTTGTATGTTCTTAAGCAAGGGATTTATTCGCTATTTAAAGAAATAAATCTACATTTTAAATCCCAATACTTCCCACCCGAACACCTATACACTTAGACACTTAGACACTTAGACACTTAGACACTTAAATCGAAATTAACGCTTCTTCCAAGCCGGTGGAACCTCTATCTCTTCCCCTCTGAATGGTTCTTTCTTAGGTTCAATTAGATCATTCATTAATTGCATGAGATGCTCATGGAGTTTCGCAAAGCCGCGCTCTTTGTTAAAGTAGCGAGTCCCCATTTGGACAGTGAACTTGCCAGTATCCTTGATCTTGATAGTAAGCCTAGATTGTTCATCGCATAGGCCAGGGCGGAATATCCTGTTGATCTTTAATATGTTGTTCCTCTTTATAATTGAGGTGATTGATCTTATTTCATCCGGAGTAATTCTTTTAGATCGCTCTATAGGACGACAATCGATGAGTGCTCCACAATCGTTATTTGCACACGTCTTTTTGACTGTCATCTTCCCGTCGCCTTCGATCCTTAGAGATACTTCGCCCTGTATGTTGTTGTATTTTTCGAATTCCAATGTGAGATCCGAATAGGATCGTCTTCCATCGTACATTTCATCAAGCGCATCACCAATATTGGATGAACCCGCACAGGCGGTCTCGATGAAAAAGAGAAATGGTAATACTAAGAAAAGTTTTTTTATCATCTGTGAAAATCCCAAAAAAAGCTCCAGCAATCCGTCGGGGATTGCTGGAGCCATGTGAAACCCATATATACTAGGGCAACATTACAGAGGGCGGATCTCCCACAAACTCGCTCGCATCCGGTTCTTCATATTGAATGGTGTAGATGCTGGACCACGAGGCGCCTGTTCTATCAAAGTTCGATGTGCCGGAGGAGCTGGCAGATGTGAGCGCACCCGATTGTGAACCTTCGGCCCAAAACTCTCTCGGTGGTGTTTTAGATGTATCTTCATACTTCAAGTAGCGATAGGTGGTCGTCCATGTGATGGGTTGCGTGGTCTCCGTGTCATCATCGTGATCGGCATAATAATGCGTTCGCCACTCATAGGTGCCATATAGGCCATCCGGATTTTCCGTTGCGCTTGTATTGTATGTACTCATGCCTTCGCTTGCATAATAGTGCTCGGGGCCATAGCCAACCGTGTTATCGAAGTCGAGATACGGCGTCGTGGATGGGCTGCCCGTCTGTCCGCGATTGCTGTAGTAGATGTGGCGGCCGTCTATACCCCCTACCTCTGGTTCTTGAATATGCAGATCTACATCGCTCTCCCCCTGTCCCCATGTCATCGTGAGCGTCATATCTGCACGGGAAGCATTGGATTTGATGATGTCCTTCTTGTAACCGGCCCAGTTGCTAAATGAGTTCTTCGCCGTTGCCAATACAATGAGATCGTTTTCTCCTTGGTAGAGTGGGAGGGGAACGCCCTCGGCTGCGGCGGAATAGCTTCCCGCCCAATACATTTTACCGGTTCCCGAATCCAACTCGTTGTCCACGGGTACCCAGTAACCCCTGTCTCCAATGAAAACGAGCGTTCGACTAACTATTCTGTTGTTACGCACGTCCGCTGCATCGGTTGCCGGGCCACCCTGAGAATAACCGCCGAGTATTGTTCCATAGAGGCGGACGGAATCGGAATCGGTTTCGTACATGTGATTTCCGTCATCGTTTGTCTCCTCATCACAGTCGGCGCCTACGGTGCTCGTCGCTGTATCCCATGCCTTGCATGATGTAATCTCCACCTCTGGAAAAATCGTTGAGTCGGTGAAGTCCTTCTCAGCCATATCGTATAAGCCCTGAAATGCGGCGTTACTTCCGAAGGCCCCGAGACTTAAGTGCATGATGACGTTGTATGGGGTTCGGGCAGCCGATGCCGATGTTCCCGAGCGATAGGGGAGATCAAAACCGCCAAGGTAGGTATAGTCGAGCTGCCTGTTGGCATCATCGGGTGTTGTGCCTGGATTGTTTGGGTCGTAGATGTAGAATATGCCTCCATCATATTGGTATATCATAACTGCATGACCGGCATAGCGCTTCCCATCGGCGCGTTGTTCGAAGATGCCCAGCAGCTGTGGTGATTTTGTCGTATATAGCGCGTGAACTAGACTCAAGCCGATCAATGTCGATGATGGATTTGTCCACTGGTTATTTAGAACATCGTCCGTAGATAGGACTTCGTCAAAGGCCTGGTCGAGACGGCTGTCCTCCGCTATATGTGCGCGAGTAGCTAGCTCAATCGCGGTTTCATCATCGCGCCATTCAGTGGTGTCATTTTGATACTTTGAGTACATGCCGGTTCCGATAGAGTTGTAATACCAGCGCGCAAAACTTACCATCCCCCAACAGAGGCCGCCCTTTTCGAGATACGATCCATAATTCGTGATGTACCAGCCATCGCTTGCGGGGCGAAATTCGGTATCCACATCGACTGTGCCTCCCAACAGTTCGGTGACCCCCATTTCGATACGGAGCGAGATGAATTTACTGAATGTACCGGTGACGAATGTCAGGGTCTTGTTGGCAGCGTCCTGAGCGAAGGCGCCCATCGCGATTAGTTTCTCGTTCGCCTCGTCCAACGAATAGAACATCGTCGGTTCACCGTCTGTGCTGCCATCCTCATAGGGTAATGTGACTATAGCCCATTCGTTGAAAACCTTGTATTCATCCCAAGAGTCGGAACCGTCCGTCTCAATGGAGATGAGCTTGCCCGCGGACCCGACATCGTCCGGTAATCCCTCAATTTCTGTTACGTCCGCGTAGCTTATTACGAATGATATGTCCTCATCGGTTGCGCCGGCTGGCACTTCAATTTTCTATCCGTAGATAGGGCTTGATGTATCCGTGATCTCAATGGTTCCGCCGGTAGCACCGATGGTCTGCGTCGCAGCCTCAGTCAGATTGCCGTGCGATACGGCCACCGTATCGCCAGTACTATCGTCGCTGCCGCCGCCGCCACCTCCGCATCCTGCGGCCAATACTGCGGTTAGAATCACGACAGAAAATAATTTGCCTAACCTGTACATATTCTCCCCCTTTCAATTACATGGTATTGAATTTCCGATAATTATTAATGCGTTAGGT
>CAYWIG010000267.1:0-3712 GCA_964458295.1 uncultured Myxococcales bacterium | reverse complement strand
AGTGGAGTCACTATCAGCATAGATAAGGATGCCTTTAAAGTTATTCAGGAGAGAATTAAACGGTGTCGAGAGGAGATACATCAAATAGCTTCGGATTCAAAATCGCCTGATGCTGTCTATCAGGTCAACTTTCAATTATTTAACTTATCGGAGGATTTATGAAAATGAAAAAGATTGTAATGTTATTACTCGCGTTCCTTTTATCGACAAGCTGTACAAGCGGAGGTACTGAGGTAACAAATCCATCTGACATCCTGACATATACGAATGCCACTTACGGATTTACCGTTACCCTAACCACCGAGTGGTCGTATACGGAGTACACGGATGAAGTGCAGCCGGCGGATGATATATACACAGATCCTCTGGAGTCGGAGGAACCCGTTGTCTTGTTTGAAAAGGATGAAACCGACCTGCTCATCCTGGCCGATACGTTGAGTTCGGGCCAAACGCTATCAGATTACGTTGCCTTAAGGCATACCTCGGCAGATGTATCGACGGCAACCAAACAGGAAGGTGATGAATCGATCATTGTACGACCTGATGAGCTTGGAAGCCATGGCGGAACAGTCATCTTTCAGTATATGATTTGGGGTGATTATGTTCTGATATTTAGAATTGAAATCGTGGCCGACACTCAGAGTGAAATAGATGAACTCGAAGATGAATTTTTTCAAATAACTGAAAGCATAGAAACTGCGGATATTGTAACGCCGAACTATGGAATGATCAGTGCGGGATTAGGTCACAGCATGTTTCTAACTTCCGATGGAACGCTCTATGCCTGGGGCTGGAATCAACGTGGCGAACTGGGTCTTGGTATCGATGATGAAACCGTTTATACACCGACCGTTGTAAGTGGCATAAGCGATCTAACATACATCCTTGGTGGCAATCACAATAGTACAGTCCTGACAGAAAGTGGCGATGTATATGGCTGGGGAGCGAATACACTGGCAACGGTAGATGATGATGTTGGCTCAGATGTTTCCTCTCCTACACTTTTTGAGGTTATCGACAACGTATCACTAATTTCAACAGGCGCCTCTTTTAATATTACAGCGGGCAACGATGGTATCGTTCGAAGTTGGGGCGTTAATTTTGACGGACGTTTAGGTGATGGTACTACCGAACAGCGTTTCTCACCCGTATCCGTCGATGGATTATCCAACATAACGCAGCTGTCGTCCGGCGGTCACTCCGGTTCCTCTGCATTTACAATGGCACTTACGTCAGACGGCGCGGTTTACGTTTGGGGTGAAGGTGAAAATGGCCAGATGGCCGATAATACAGATGACAACAGCGTTTCACCTATCGTCGTCGATGGACTTCCAGAAATTGCGTCTGTCGATTCATCTCTCAACACGGCGCTGGCAGTTACATCGGATGGCAGCGTCTATGGCTGGGGCGGACGTGATAATGGTCAGTTAGGTGGCGGTGGATCCGTGGTGGATCAGCTTACTCCAATGCTGATAGATGGATTGGATGATGTAACAGCAGTTGCTTCCGGCGCAATTCATTCAGTCGCGCTTAAGTCGGATGGTACCGTGTGGTTCGCTGGTAAATTTTCAACGTCCGATTCTGAAATTCAAACATTCGGTGAACTGGAAGGGATCGATAATGTCGTCGCAATAGCTGCGGGAGCTTATCATACACTCTTTCTGAAAAATGATTCCACAATATGGGGGATTGGGATGAACACCTGGGGGCAGCTTGGCCAGGATCCAGAAGTATTGTCGGAGTCAGTGACTCCAATGCAGATAACCGGTTTCTAACGGGGTGAGGGAAGAGGAGGAAACATGAAGGAAGCAAGAAAGGTATTTTGGACTGTTGTAGTCATGTCGGTCATCATGTCGATCAGTGGAAGTGGTGGAAGCACGGGCACCGCAGGCGATGCTGGGAGCGGATCGGGCAACGAATCCGGCGAGGAATCCTCGGAGACGAGTGAAACGAACGAAGCATATTCGAGTTTCACATGGACCGAAATCGACACCCCGGACGGCCTTGACGCAAATGACCTGGAAGCAGCTGGAGATACTCTATATCTCGGAACGGTCGGCCACATCTATTCATCACAGGATGCAGGTGAAACATGGACAGAAGTCGGCACAGGACTTCCCGCCGATGAATACATCTGGGACATTCGCGTGGTAGGCGACGACTTGTACGCTTCGGTGATTGTAGGAATTGGAGGAGGGTGCGAGCATAAAACGTTATACTATTTCGATTCAGATGATGACGAGTGGGTTTCAGTCGGAGGTCTGCACCAGCACGATATTATAATTGGAGATGAGATCGTTCTTTCCTCAGACATCCTTGGCTTTTCGGCCTTTGAGGATGGTGGAGAACTCGATATCGCCTTTGATGACATCCGTGTAGGAAATATCACAATGGTGGATGATGATTTGCTCTATGCTGTAGATCCTACGGAGACGAAGATCAATCTGGTCGATCTTGCCGAATCTGAAATGGAAACTATTGTAAATATGCCCGATGACGGTATTGATTATGTGTCCGATATCTTCGTATTTAAAGATAAGCTCTATATTAATGCTTCTATGACTGGTGTTTTCTCATATGACATCGACAGCGTTACCTATGACCTTAGTAATCCGACTTCCATACCTATCCGCGATAGTAATGACAGCATTGATATTGGTGGGACCGTCGGTAATTTCTTTGTCGTCGACGGTAAACTATATCGAAGTGGCGGCGGCTCGGCCGGAGGCGTCTATTATGAGCTCGTCGACGGTAAGTTTATTGCAGCTGCACCCTACACGCCAGATGGTTATCTCGAGAGCGTCACCATGCTGGGGGATAAGGTCTGTGGCAT
Source organism: uncultured Myxococcales bacterium (assembly GCA_964458295.1). Lineage (GTDB taxonomy): Bacteria > UBA10199 > UBA10199 > 2-02-FULL-44-16 > JAAZCA01 > JABGOS01. Next base: position 879 of record CAYWIG010000267.1, on the reverse strand, counting down.
CTCGAATAACCATCTGCTCTATTGCGGTCAGTAGTTGTTAAACGCTAATTCAAAGGGGCCGGGATGAGGGGCGTGGAGCCATCATCCCGGCCCATAACCGCCAACTTGCCCTTCGGACGGACATTTATAGGGATCGAATAAGACTTTTTTTCCACTCAAATATCGCACGAACGTGAATAAATAATCACGGAGCAATTTTGCTCCATGGCCGGTGGTTGACAATAGATTTCGTTGGGTTATACGCCATGACCATGAAGTCCAGGGCACCCATAGGCATCTTCGATTCCGGTATCGGCGGACTGACCGTTATGTCGGCCATCAGAAAGCGGCTTCAAAACGAGTCCCTCATATATCTAGGTGATACAGCCAGGGTTCCCTACGGTATAAAATCTGCGGAAACCGTGATCAAATATGCCTGGCAGTGTTCGAACTTTCTCGTGGAGAAGGGAGTGAAGGCGATCGTCGTTGCATGCAATACCGCATCGGCCGTAGCGCTTTCAGAACTATCAAGAAAACTCGAAGTTCCTGTGCTCGGTGTTATCGAACCAGGTGCAAAGGCGGCAATTGCGAGAACAAAAAAACATGCCATCGGCGTTATCGGCACACAAGCGACGATATTTAGCAATGCGTATGGCAAGGCCTTAAAGGCACTCGACCCGGATGTCAGGGTGATGAGCCGCGCTACCCCTCTTTTTGTTCCACTCGTCGAGGAGGGTTGGATTGACAATGAGGTCGTTACAGCCGCAGTGAGGCGATATCTGGATGGTATGCATGAGGAGGGAATCGACGTTTTAATTCTGGGCTGCACCCATTATCCGTTGCTGATGGAGGCCATTCAAAACGAGATTGGCGCCGATGTCAGCCTTGTAGATTCAGCCG
>CAYWIG010000266.1:0-3731 GCA_964458295.1 uncultured Myxococcales bacterium | reverse complement strand
ACAATTTAGAGCGCCGTTGTTGCACTTGAAATTTGAATTCAGCAACGTCCCCTAAATTATCTGCAATAGACGTCGCTGTTTCGAAGGATCGCCTTGCATGTGTCGGTTTTGCAGTAGACATCGCTGTTGCGGAGATATGCACGGCAGTCATCCGACTTACAGTAGACGTCGCTGCGTCTGAGAATCGCTTTGCAGTCATCACTCTTACAATAGACGTCACTATTGCGTAAAACCGCCTTGCAATCGTCGGTATCGCAATAGACGTCGCTGTTTCTGAGAATTGCTTTGCAGTCCCCGGATTTACAATAGACGTCGCTGTTTCGGAGGAATGCCCTGCAGTCGTCGCCGGACCATGATCTGTATCCCATCTGGAATGGACCGGCGGCAAAAGCTAGAGTATTAAAGGATGTAATCAGAAATAATATGAAAACCAGGATAGATTTTCTCATCATGATTCTCCCATCATGCTTCGCCATTCACATACATGTTAAAGAATTTGCCAGTCTTGATGTCATATTCGACTCCAAAAAAACAATCGCCGCCATCTTCAACTCCTATTCTTTCCTTCTTCCAATCAAACCCCACAGTGTCACAGAAGAAATCGGCATGTATATACTTTTGGCTGCCTCTGACTCCACAATAGTACTGCCGTTTATATTGACTTAGATTTTTTAAGATATTCTTTCCACCATCACGAAGCGGCGGGCCGAATTTGGGAAGGGTCTTTTTCAGATACGGAATCAACGCTTTCTCGAATACAGCAATATCCTTTTTGGTAGCATCACATGCGCCGCTCGCCTTTGCGCTCTCACCTGTGGGATTAAAGATCGCACCTTCGTAGTTTGCGCCCTTCACCACGATAGCCTTATGCTGAGGCGACTTTGCAGAAATGTCGTTTGAGCAGCACAGAAATACAAAAACCATCAATAAAAGTGTGTATCTTATCGAATCCATAATCCCTCCCTGAACTCTGAACGGATCCTATCAAATCCCAGACAAAAAGAAACCCCGCATTCGTATCAAATGCGGGGAGTTCTTACTCAAATAAAAATGTAGTTACTCCAATATCACGATGCAAACTGAATCATCAAATCGCGGCACTTCTTGGCCACCTCGTGGATAATCTGAATATCCATCTCGCTGAAGGTTACAAGTCCTTGCGGAAGGAGCAGAAGTTCGAGAGCCCCTCTCTTGTGGTGTTTTGAACGTCTGACAGTCAAAAGCCCACTATCCATCTTATGATCCAAGGTTACAGGAGCAGGATCAAATCCGAACAACCGAAACGCTGCATTGATCCGAAATGTCGCTCCCTGCTGACCAATAGGAAGCACAGCAGTTCCAAAGAAAACAGCAGGTGCAAACGCTATAGGTAGTTCACCTAAGTCTAGATATTGGCTGCCTGTATAAAGTGCGGAGGCGATGACCGATGCCTCGACCATATCCGTGTTTACAACCTCATCCAGTCCATAAAGCAGGCGATTAAACGGCAGAGCTAACACCTCATCCTCATCACCATCCATATCAAATCCGACAGATTCCTTAGGATATGCCCTTATGCCAATCCCATAGATACCCCGATGAAGACCTAGTAGTGCAGCAAGGCTCGTCTCAATTCGATCGCTTCCATCGCCAGATCCGCCTGGAGGATATTCCCAGATATTCATAACATAGCGCATTTGTTCGCTGGTCGATCCACCCGCAGCATCTTGTGGCAACGTTGAAGAAGGTATCGGCTCTCTTCTTACAACTAGCTCCATGCGACCATACGGTGATGTATCACCGAAGATGCTGCTCACATCACCCGGTTGGATGTCATATGTAAACTCACCCTGACTATCCGTTGAGAAATGATCCTCAACGGCCTTCACAACCGTATCGTTGACACAGTCGACCGACCGACCGTGTTCATCGCCATTCGCAGACAGCTCATCCTCTTTTACCGTCTTAACCTGTGTTAGCAAACCTGTGGCAGGATCCTTTACGATTTGACCATCGAGATACTGATTAAATCCCGGCAATCCGATCAGCGGAAGAGCCTTCAATGCATTCACCATCACGGCATGATTGGCAAAACCGATCCCACCCGCATATTTCATAGGAATCGGATACACCCTTAGAGTAACCAAATTCGGGGAAGCCCCTGATACCGCCATTTCCGTACCTCCTTAATTATTATACGACTTATAATCATATTAATATTGGCCAGTCCAGCGAAAAATACCATATTATCGGTAATTTGGAAGACTTCCGTATACCATAGTTCGAGTTCTTATACCGATGACTTCAACTCCTGAGTATCATGACGGTTTTCCCTTGTTCGACGGTTTGCGCTGATATACAGAATTCCCAACCATCTAATAGGAGGCATTATGAACAGTACATACAAAGTTATCGAACTGGTTGGAACGAGCGAGAAGTCCTGGGAGGATGCAGCGAAGCATGCACTGGAGACGGCATCGAAATCGCTAAAGGATTTGAGGGTCGGCGAAGTAACAACTCTGGACCTGAAGTTAGACGACAGCAAGGTCGCCCTCTATCGCACGAAGATCAAAGTTTCCTTTAAGTATCAGGAATAGAATTAATATTTCGACCAGCATAACACGCATATTCTAATCCCTGGGGATGGCTTCACCAACCCCAGGGATTTCGATAGGTGTGCACAATAGAAAAGCCCGGCACCTCTTGGTACCGGGCTTTCTTTCAATGCCAGTATTAAGCTTTAATCTTCTAGACCAAGCAGCATCGTAAGACTCTCTCCTTCCACCTCCTCCTGACCTAAGTCACTTGCCGAACAGAGAAGATCATCAGTTGTAAATTCATCCTCTGCCAATTCCGCAACTCTTTCGGCATGATCCTCACATTCAGCAGGTACTTCTGCAGATCCATTTGCATCCATACCCTGGAGTGTCTCTTCAGTAGCTTCCGATTCGATGCAATAGTACCTGTCTGTAATGGATTCTGTGCTGACCTTAAGCAAGAAATACCCATCACCCTCCGATATACCGGCTCCAACTATCGACATCTCCGTGCTATATCCAGTGTCATTGCCCTTCACAGATTTGAAAGAGAATAGATGGGTCTCAACATTTCCACTAATATCGGTGCGATAGCAATAGTCTTCCGGTCCGGTATAATTGACCCAAACCGCTATGTCAGCGTCGAACATTTTCGTTGTATCGTTGTATCCACCCTGAATAATGCCATATTCGTTATGAGATTCCCGTTCCTCTTCTTCATCACCGGCGTCAGCCCAAACGAAGCTGAATAGACCGAGTTTCTGAACAGCCTCAAGATGACCAGGATCAACTTCTTCTGTTACAGCTCCCTTATCCATCTCAGAATCCTCTTCTCCTTCTTCCTCCTCTTCCGCGTTAATATCTATGAGATTTTCCTCCGCATCCAGCATCGCTACGGCTGAACTCCTCTCATAACCTTCTAGCGCTTCTCCCTCCTGCTCGTCGTCCTTCACGCAGTTATAAGTAACATCGTTACCGAGATCAAATTCTGCATCTATAATTCTTTCATCGATCGTTACACAATTTCCTACTACAGCGCTGAACATACTCTTACCTTCCCACATCGTTTTCTGAATATTCGAGGTGTCGATGACTCCCTGATGAATGTCAGGATCAAAATCTCTCAGCAGCTGGAATATTTCAAGAAGTGGATTTCCCGCTACCCATTCTGTTTCTATTCCTTTCGATGCCGACAAGGATGCCGATACCGAAGCT
>CAYWIG010000265.1:2348-3735 GCA_964458295.1 uncultured Myxococcales bacterium | reverse complement strand
AGCGGTGATGATCTTCGTTCCGATGTTCTTTTTGTCCAGCGAAAGAACGATTTCCAGAAAATTCCTCTTGGGAGTTGCTATCGTATTCATCGGTTTCGTAATCTCATACCTTCTCGATCCTAATCTGCACGGAGATCCGATCGGGGCAATATTCGGTAGAATGGTCTGGCGTCTGAATAGGGTGGATATACAACAGCTGGCCAGTCCCAACATGGCATTGCTCACCATAACGGGCAGGATTCATCATGACATCTTCACCCTTTTCCTGATCAACCTTGAAGCGTTCGCAATCTTTATCCTTCTCGTGACAGGCCTCATAGGTGTGGCTTATAAAATCGTCGATGTGAGGAGGGGGTATGTTGTTATATCACTAGCGCTTTTTTCATTCATCATGATTCTGATCATCACCCCCTTGGCACTCCAGAGATACGTGTTTGCATACATTCCTTTCTTTATATTGCTAGCGAGCTTGGGAGTTGAGAGTGTGTCGGTAGTCATGTCCAGATTTGGACTCATGAATTTTAAGGATAGAATGAAAATATGTGGATTTGTAGTGGCAATTCTTGTGGGTGCGTTTACAGTTCGGCACTTTACTCCAAAATATTTCGTGAAGAACACCCAACCTATAGATGAGAAGAGATGGAATCTTATTTCAGACTATGAAAAAAGCCTCATGTATCCTCGCAAGGATAGGGGGCTTCACGAGAAGCTATATGAATATTTTAAGAGTGAGGGTGACTTGAAGAGGGCGGACAGACAGAAGAGATACCTTGATAACTGATGCTCGATTGATGGAGCTCTATATCCTATGACTTTGAATATGAAAAAAATACTGGTCGTTGCCCTTGTGATTGTCATCGGTGCGATCAGCCTCTTCTCTTCAGTCGCAAAAAAGAAGACACTTATCGACCAGGATGAGGCAGCCTGTATATTTTCAGGTTACTATCTGGAGCTCTACAAGGCGGGAAGGTGGGACGATCCCGTTTGGCGTGAATTTATGGAGTATGCTGAACACCCACCCGGCGGAGGGTACCTCTACGGATTGATGTTGAATGCGATAGGTAAGCCCATGAAGACGGTCGAACCCAGGCGGTATTGGTTTCACCACAGCCTAGACCCAACCTACTACCCAAATAAATTTTTTGAGGGACTCAAGGATCGCTACTCCATGGAGCAGGTCGTAGCTGGAAGGCATATGTCTGCGGTTATAGCGCTTTTGACTGCGATAACCGTTATGCTGATGCTTTTTCGACTGGTGGGTTATTTTGAGGGTATCGCAGGCTTTGTCCTTCTGATGATTCACCCGGCCTTTGTATTCGTAGGGACGATAGCGACCTTCGACATCTTCATAATATAAAATTAAATCTCCTTTTCTAATTGAAATAAC
>CAYWIG010000265.1:0-2338 GCA_964458295.1 uncultured Myxococcales bacterium | reverse complement strand
CATCTTCATAATATTTCTTTCGGTCCTTACAATCTTTCTGACGACGGAGATTCAAGGGGATGAGAAAAGATCGCTGGGGGGAATCGTTTCTATAGGCCTATGTGCCTCGATAACTCTCGGCATAGCTCTCGTAAGTAAGATCAGCTCGTATGCGCTCATTCCGGCGATGTTTATATGCGTCGCCATACTTTCGAGGGGAAGGGGACATCTCCTAAGGGGGATTTGTTCAATACTCGGTATTTTTATCGTTGCTTCTCTGATTTCATACGTGTTGGATCCAGCGTCCTATGGTGATCCGATCGGTACACTGTTCGAGCGTATCGCTTGGAGAATGGACCGCGTTGAAATTCAACAGATAACATCTCCCGCCTACGATCTGCCTTCTCATATAGATCGAATTAAATATGGTCTCTATAAGCTCTTCTTCAGTGGTACGAATACTCTTCTTGGATTTGTGTTCTTCATCTGTGGTTTATTATCCGTCTTTATTTTGAACGTTAGAAGGAGGGAGAGATTTGTCATTCTAGGCCTGACTATCTACTTCATGATCCTTATGTTTGCATTTCTTCCACTTGCTTGGATGAGATATATCAGCTCCTACGTTCCATTTGTGATTTTGATGGAGGGATTGGGCGCCGGTTTCATCCTCTATCTCTCAAGAAATTGGAGGGGATTCACAAAGAGAATACGAATATTGTTCCTGACGACCTTGTTCGTGACAGTATCCGCTGGCAATTTGGCGGTCGGTTGGTTCGGTTTTAATCACCTGTCGGCCCCGAATTCAGAGGATCTGAGTTTGGCCCCAGCCTTCGGATATAGCATCTCCCAACCTGGTAAGGATGTGAAATTACACAGGTTTCTATATGATCATTTCAAGCGGATCGGTAATGAAAAAAGGGCTGAATTTCAACTAAAACAACTAGAAAAAATGAAAGTTAAGCCCTAAAAGAGAGTTCTTCTTCCCTTTTTCTTGCTTTAGTCTGTGATAATGTTAATTTGATGCGGCTTTTTAGGGGATAAAATCCTTTTTTCTAAGCGAGGGTGGCCCGCCCGCCTTGCCTGCGAGTCGCAGGCTAGCATGGCGGGCGTGGCGGAACTGGCAGACGCGTCCCGTCATCCGCATGATTTTTTCTTTAAGGAGAAAAAATCATTTGCGGTGACGAGGACCCTCGATTTGACAAACAGCTTTTTATGCAGATTGTGACTGCTAAATGGGCGGATGGCGGAACTGGCAGACGCGCTAGACTTAGGATCTAGTGGAGCGATCCATGGGGGTTCGAGTCCCCCTTCGCCCACCAAGGTGTCGAGTGCATAAAAAACTGTGTCAAATCGGGACCAGACTTAGGATCTGGTGGAGCGATCCATGGGGGTTCGAGTCCCCCCTCTCGCACAAATATTTGCTAAGGAGATGTTATGAAAGCGAAATTAGAGAATGTTGATTCGATAAGGCAGGCGATCGAGGTGGAGGTCTCCGCTGACCTGATTAAGGCGGCGCAGAGCAAGGTGATGGATGAGATGAAAAAGGAGGCCAAAGTACCCGGCTTCCGTAAGGGCAAGATTCCTGATGACATAATACTGAAGAAATATGGTGAAGAGGTTCGGGCGGAGACGATGAAGCAGATCGTTCAAGACACCTATCCCACAGCGGTTACCGACGTGGGTGCCAATCCGATCAGCCCGCCAAGCATAATGCCACAGGGTGAACTGGAGGATGGCAAACCCTTCACGTACAAGGCGACGTTCGAGATATATCCGGAGGTTGAGCCGAAGGGGTATACGGATTTAACGCTGGAGAGGGATAAGGTTGCTGTCACCGACGATGAGGTTGAGTTGGAACTCAAGAGGATTCAGCAACAGATGACACAGCTCGAGCCATCCCCTGACGGTAAAGTTGGCAAAGACATGGTTGCCATGATCGACTTTAAAGGAACTGCTGGAGGTGAAACCTTTCCTGGAAGCGAGGCTGAAAACTACGTCGTCGACTTCGGATCAGGGAATCTCCTTAAAGAGTTTGAAGTTCAGATCGAGGGGATGAAGGCGAATGAGGAGAAGGAGATCGAATTTCATTATCCGCAGGACTATTTCCGTAAGGAGATTGCCGGCAAGAAGGGTATTTTCAATGTGAAGACGAAGGAGGTGCGAAAGAAAATCGTTCCGGAGTTGAACGACGACTTTGCGAAGGAGATGGGTCAGTTCAAGAATTTGAAGGAGGTTAGGACTGATCTGAAAAAGAGGATCAAGGCTTTTAAGGAACAGATTGAGAAGAATAAACTTATGGAACAGGCGGTGAGAAAGTTGATCGATGGGAATAAGGATATGGAAGTTCCAACCGCCCTCA
>CAYWIG010000264.1:0-3736 GCA_964458295.1 uncultured Myxococcales bacterium | reverse complement strand
AAGCTCAAGGTCGCAAGTCTCCTCTATAAGGAGATGGGAACCGATTCAAAGAAACTCGTCGACTATATAGGTTTCGAAGTTCCAAAGCGATATGTCATAGGTTATGGTCTGGATTCCGAAGGTGTATATCGTTCACTTCCATATGTAGGAGCTTTCAAGTAGGGGGGTACCCCCTCCACCTCAAGAGGGAAAAAATGCATTTTTTTGCATTTTTTTCTTCTTTTTCAGAAACAATAGTGTTATACATCTCCACCGATATAGAGGTAATCAACTATCTTAAGGAGGATTTATGGTAATCAGAAAGACGAAGAAAAGAACGGTAAAGAGAACAACGAAGAAGAGACCGACAAAGAAGAGAACGACGAAGAAGAAAGCGGCCTTCGGCGGATACAAAGTCTGCTTTAAGGGTCACAAAGACAGCCTCGAGATCGTATTCGGCAAAACACCGATCGCCCCGTCACTCATGACGAAGAAGCTGTGGGCATACGTGAAGAGGAAAAAACTTGCTAACAACAACTAGTTGATACTCGCTTTGAGCAATAAAAAGGCCATTCCGTTTAGGATGGCCTTTTTTATTTATTAATAATCCTACCTAGCAGGCGTTATTATAAGGCTCTACTCCTTGCCCTCGCCCTTGCCTCTGACTATAAGCTTGTTCACAAGTCCTAACAGATCGACAGTCTTATCGAGCGCTTTCACAGATACCTCGTCGGTAGGAGCGGCTTCTTCTGGATTTGCAACGCCAAACCTGACACCGTAGGCGTAGCCGTCATCGAGCGGAATCTCGTAAACAACGGTGCCGATCAGTGCCATGGCATGAACTTCGTCGTCGATCTCGACCTCAAATTCGAACATGTGATCTTCATCGGCTGTAAGCTGTCCGGGCACCTCCACGCGTACTCCGCCGGCGCTGATATTGATGAGTTTGCCTTCCACCCCTTCGATGTTGTTCTCATTGCTGACTAGCACTTTGGTTGGAGGTGCGAAGTTGAACCTCGGGTAAAGTCGGCGATTCACCCTGCGTGCATTCTCAGGCTTTACCTTGATCAGGATTGTATTCTCCATCTGATTTTGCAGCTCTTCGTTGGATACTTCACCCTCGATCTCGTAGATCGCATTGCCCATGAGCGTGGGGATGAAGCCCAGGATGGTCTTTCTCATCGGTGCGTCGGTGGGTATGTCGATCACTATAGAGTCATCGGTGATATTCCACATGCGAAGTCTCTCCACCTGATCGCCTTTTAAAATGTAGAAATGCGCATGGGCATCGGCAAGGATGTCCTTGAGTGTTGTCTTCGTCATTGATCTTTACCTCCTATTTGGCTTTTCAAAAAAGATCTTCCACTTCTCAGCCGGATCCGGTTTGCCGAGCAATGATACAACGACAAGTGCTACGATGGCTATCCCAAAAGCTGGGATGATGATGTATTCACCGAGTTCCTCGCATGGAATGCAGAATTTTTTGAAACAGAACTGTTGGACGCACTGCATATCGACAAGTATTTTCGTGACTATCGTTCCGATCATTCCACCCAAAATGCCCGCAACACCGCCCGCTGTGGTGACCCGTTTCCAGAAAAACGCTGCAAGTATCGCCGGTGTGATGCCAGCCCCTATCATCGTGTACGCTGTGATCGACATCGTCAGAACGTTCTTAAACTGTGTTAGCAGGAGGTAGGCCATGCCACCGAGTACGACTATCATGAGTCGGTTTACGATAACCACAGTCTTCGGCTTCATATCCTTTACAATAAACCTCTGTATTATGTCGTGGGTCGCGTTCGTAGCCGGCGTCATGAGCAGTGAGTTGGCGGTTGAGAAGACGATCGCCATACCTGCAGTGAGCAGAAGGCAACCGGCCCATGTTGGGAGGCCGTGACGTGCAACGTCCAGAATTACCCTCTCCGCATGACCCTCAGCTCCTAGATCTGGGAATTTAACCCTTCCTAGAATGGCGAGTGCAACGATGAATATGTCGACTACTACTATACCTATGATCCACCCAATGACGGATCTTCTGGCGGCCTTTTCATTCACTGCGGAGGAAAACTTCTGATACATCGAAGGTTCGCCCACAAGGAGCAGAAAGACCGGAAGAAATACGGCGATTCCCCATACGATCGTATGTCCACCGAGGAATGAAAAATGTTCCTTGGGAAGTGAATCGATTACCGCTGTTGGTCCACCGAGATCGAAGAGCAGTAGCGGTACTGCAATTACTATAGCTACAATGATCAGTATGCCGTTTATGAGATCCAGCGATACGATCGATTTCATTCCTGCGAGGGCTGGAAGCAAGATCACCATGACGGCCATTATGGCGACTCCAGTTTGCCATGGTATGCCGGTTGTAAGTTCGAGGACGAATGCACCACCCTTTAACTGATATCCGACGATCGTCGTGAAGGCTATAATGATCGCTATGGAACCCAGGAGTTTCGCAAAACCGTTATAACGTTTCTCAAGGATGTCGGGAAGGGTGTATTGGGAGATGTGACGTACCTTTGCAGCAAACCAGTATGTCACTATAATTCCAATCCAACCGCCGACCGCCATCCAGAGCTCCGAAAAACCTTGGCGATAGGCAAGGCCAGCACCGCCGATCAAGCTTCCAGCACCGGTCCAAGTCGCGATCAGCGTCGTGACGAGCAGGAAGGTTGAAACGTTCCTGTTGCTGACCATGAAATCCTTTTGGTTTTTAATGGAAAAACTTTTGTATAGGCTGATACCGACCATCAATACGAGATAACAGATTATGACGATTAGATAGACGTTCATCGTTCCTCCCCGTCCGCCTCGCCTTACTCGTGTGGCGGGCGGGCCCTCGTTAAGTGAAGCTAGCTTTCTAGCATAAAATCAAATAGATGCAAGGATAAGAGCTGTAGCGGGACGGCATTGTGCTGGATGGGTAAAATTCCAAATAACAAGCACCAAATAACAAATAAATCACAATAACCAAAATTCCAATGACCAAGACCCCAGACTTTAATGTGTCTTGTTGTTTCGATAATTGGGATTTGGAACTTATTTGGGACTTGGAATTTGATATTTGGTGCTTCGCCTGATCGTTAGGTTTTCAAAAAGATAAACTTCAGCACAAAGAGTATCCCCAGCACATATACCAACCAATTCGCCTCACGCCATCTGCCCGTGACGATCTTTATCGCGGGATATAGGATGAATCCAAGGGCGAGACCGTTGGAAATGGAAAAGGTGAGGGGTATGGCCAGGCAGGTCACTACCGCAGGTATGGCCTCCGTATAGTCATTCCATGCGACCTTAGCCAAGTTTTTTAGCATGAATACACACACTATGATGAGGATCGGGGCTGTTGCCTGTGGGGGAACTATGCCAATGATCGGGGAGAAGAAGAGCATCAGGATGAAGAGTAGGCCGACGACAACGGCTGTAAGTCCAGTTCTTCCACCTTCAGCGATGCCGGTCGTCGATTCGATGTAGCTCGTCGTCGTCGATGTGCCGAGTGCTGCACCCACCATCGTACCGATAGCATCTGAGGTCAGAGCCCTGCCTACTCTCGGGAGGTGGAGCTTGCCATCTTTACCCTTCTTCATAAGGCCACCCTCATCGGCGACACCAATTAGGGTTGCGATCGTATCGAAGAGGTCAACGAATAGGAATGCGAAGACGATTTGGACGATTCCTAGACCGAATGCAGCTTTTATATCCATCGCGGCGAACGTAGGTCTGATCGATGGTGGCATCGACACGATAGCAT
>CAYWIG010000263.1:0-3768 GCA_964458295.1 uncultured Myxococcales bacterium | reverse complement strand
TTTGTCCACTTCTTAGGACTCCAGATGTGGTTGAAGAGCATCACGATGTTTAGCCAGATGACGATTCCGACATTATAGATCTTGAGAAGTAGTTTTAAAATGTAGCCCATAATAGTTACTACTCCAGAAGATCCAAAAGCGTTTCAGAAATATGTTGCCCGAGCGTCCTCGCCTGCCTAGTGAGTTTCCTGAGCTCAGTTTTGGTCAGCGGCTCGATGCCACTTGTGGAACTGACGAGGTATGCTACCCGGGCCATGTGTTCGAGGTGTTCAAGTCTGTTGTACGTATCCTGAAGGTCCTTACCGAGTACCAGTACTCCATGTCGATTTAGCAAAAAGGCGTTGTGTTTTGGTAAGACCGGTCTGAGCACATTTGCCATGTCATCAGTGCCGGGGGTCGCGTATGGCACCAGCGGAACCGGCCCGATATGTATGGCAAGTTCTGGAAGCAACATCTCCGTGAGCGGTATTTCAGTCAGAGAACATGCGAGACAGTAGTGCGGATGTGCATGAATCGCGGCGCCGATATCCTTACGGATCGAATAGACCTCGCGGTGCATGGCGATTTCGGATGACGGCTTTTTAGATTGATCAAGTGTATTTCCTTCGTCGTCACATGGAACAATCGAATCCGGCTTGACTAGATCCTTTCTAGTCATCGCAGGTGTTATGAGAAAACCTTCGTCGGCTCTAACTGAAACATTGCCGCTCGTAGCTACGAGGTAGCCACGATCGTAGAGACGATGGCATACATCGGCCATAGCGGCTTTATCTTCAGTTTTCCAACGTCTTAAAAGTTCGGTCATGATTCACGGCGCGTGATGCGTGATGGGTGATGCGTGATGCGTCTTGAATAATCACACATCACGTACCACTCACCACGAATCACGCTGTTAGACTTGTTCAATCAACTCCTCCTCCTCCCAGACCTTCTTACGGTCATGGGCGCCGAGGAAAAAGAGCCCCAGGAGAATCCAGAATATCGCACGAAGCCTCTTCGCAATTTGGATAGTGATACCGGTAGCGGGATCCATATGCATGAGGTAGAGCATTCCGCCGTATGCACCTTCCATGATACCGAGTGCACCTGGTACGAATGCAAAGACGGCGTTGACCATCGGTGCAAGAGCTGCGAGAACGAGTGCTGCGAAGAAAGTGAACTCCGAGGATACGACCGTTCCTATAATGTATATCTCCGCTATTCCAAGCAACCTTCCGACGATGTGACTGAAAAGCGCGATGATAAATCCCCTGTGATTAGCCTCATAAAATTCCACGATGTGCGCATCAAGTCCCATGAATCTTTTGACTGTTTTTTCAGAAAATTCACGTTTGATGCGAAGGCGCTTGCAAATGTTCAACATCAAGCCGAAAAAACCTCGTCTCTGGTGAATTAGGATGAAGATCATGAAGGCGATAGAGACTACCAGAGCGATTGGGACCCCGTATTTAATATTGGCCGGTAGATTTTCAAAGGTGAGAAAGGATACTATTATACCGATCATGATCACTACAAGGGTCGCTACACTGTGCAAGGTTCGATCAACGACTACTGAGGCGGCCCCTTCGGATAGTGGGAAGTTCTTTTTGAGCAGGTAGATTCTCATCGGGTCGCCACCGATGAAGTTCACAGGAGTCAACGTGTTTACCGCTTCCCCGGTTATCTTGATCCTGAACAGTTCCCAGAACTTTATTCCATCACTCAGGCGATGCAGGAATTGCATCCATGCGTTGGTATAGAGGCAATACCACGTCCCGCTAACGATGAGGGTCGTCACGAACCACCATCCGACCAATTTCATATTGGACAGGACGGTTTCAATTCCTATCTTGCGGATAAGAAGCCCGAATAGAAGCGCTCCGACACACAGGAATAGATAACGGATATGTTTCGTCAGTTTCTTGCTCATAGAAGAAAGTCCATGTTATCGCGAAGTGTCTCTCTAGCATGCTCGAGATCGTCCGGCGTGTCGATTTCAAGCCACGGCATGCCGGAGGCATCGCAGACATTAGTCTCAGCTGAATTTTCACCGAGCCAACCGAGAACGTTTTCTACACAAGCCCTGCTTCCAATTTCCCTCATAACCGAATCAAAGGCCTCTTGATACATGTTGAGATGATCCTCCATGCACACGGTCATCCCTATGTACCCGCAGTCGTAATCCTTAAGCTTCTTATCTATACGGAGCAGTGTTCCATCATCGCCCAGTTTGACCTTCATGTCATCGGCGCCGAGTGCTCGATCGAAATCACAAATTGCCGTGATGCCGTCACTATCCTTCAGGATATGGCGAAGTATCCTCCGTGGATATATATGATCGGCGTTCATGAGAAGAAAGTCGCCAGTGATGTGCGGCATCGCAACCGCCATCGTCATGATATTACCCTCCCTAAAATTTGGATTGTATACCAAATTCACATCGGGGTAGTTGTCCTTTAAAAGTCTTTCGATTTTATCCCTCTCGAAACCGGTAACGACCGTGATGCTGTCGATCTTCGGGTGTTCGATGGAGTCGAGAACGTATCGAATGAGCTCACGTTCGTTGATACGAACCATCCCCTTAGGACGATCCTTTGTCAGATCGCCCAACCGGTTTCCCATACCTGCCGCCAGTATGATAGCTTGCATATTTAATCACCCGTAAAAATATCTTTCAGTTCTGAAAGGTTTGAAATGGTAATTACTCCAGGGAACTCTCTTTTGAAGTCGGATGCGTCAAAGGTTCCCTCCTTGCCTATAAAATTGACTCCGGAGTGTTTTGCGCGTTCACCATCCTTGATGGAGTCACCGACAAAGATCATTTCATCCCTCTGGATATTCAATGCATCCTCAATGTGTGCAAAGTGTTCTTCGCCCTTCGCAAAGTTATCCTTGAAACCGAGGACCATATCAAACTCGACGCCTATCTTCTCTATGTGTGTATCGACGAGCTCCTGAAAATTGTTGGACGAAACGATCGTCTTGACACCGAACTGCCTTAACCCCTCGACCGTATCCATCACATCATCAAAGGCTGGTTTGTCAAGGTAGTCCTTCTTTTTGGTGCTCTCGTATTCCTCAGCTGCTTTGGTGTTCGATGGATGATTTGGAAATATCTGTTCCAGCTGTTGAAAGAATGGAAGGCCTGAAGTTTTGATATAGAGCCTCCGTGCTTCTTCCTTTGATGTGCCATAGTGCTTCGGTATGACCTCGGATGCTATATCCGCAAATGCCTCCATCGAGTCGACTATCGTGCCGTCGAAATCAAAGATGATTGCTTTTCCTCTCTTCAGAGACTTCATATGGTTTGACCCTCCGATTGCAGGCCGTCCCGTGTAACTTTCTTCTTTCGTGCTGATGCAAGCATCTCCTGAAGGTTTAGGTAGGTTAAGATGGCAGCACCTACCGTTGTTCCTATCGCTGCTATGAATAACCAGGAGTAGAGGACTCCAAATACCGCGAACATCAAGAACATAAAGGAGAAGACATCTTTCTTCAACGAGTACTTTCCATATTTTATAACGGTCATCAACCACGATGGCTGTTTATCCAATTTTTGTAGATACTGCGTATCGAACGTTACGAGACTTGCGGAGTCAGTGTGCTTTTTGAGGTATCTGATCATCCAGAAGAAAGTTACTAGGGCGCTAAATACGAGAATTCCGCCTATTATGAACGCGATCGGTGAATGCGTGTTTCTCCAGTAACCTGCAATTAGTCCGATGATAAAACTAGCAAGTGATAGGTTATCACAAAGCGTGTCCGCATAATGACCGAACTTTGAGCATC
>CAYWIG010000262.1:0-3776 GCA_964458295.1 uncultured Myxococcales bacterium | reverse complement strand
GATACTCCACTACTTGCCATCCCCAACTGTTACATATGTCCCCGGTATCTACTGAATGATGATTGGTCTGAGAGACCCAGGAATGTCGATAGGATTTGCCACGCATACTCCCACCTTTCAGCCCCCGGGAATGTGTTTCGCAACTTCCGGAGCCGGAATGGGCGGAGGTGGCGGCGGTGGAATGTCGATGTCGCTCGTACCCAGGATGAGAACCATCATGACGACGACACAAAGGCAGATAATGGAACCGAGATTTCAAGATCCCCTATATGAAGCTGCCGATTTCTGGACCAACAGTAAAATACACAGCACGACATTCAAAATTGATGGCGATTCCAAGCAAGTTGAATTCACCTTCGCCCCTCCTGGATGGATCGATAGCCTAGTTGAGGGTGAAAGATACGGCATCTATTTCGGAGATATGATGTTCCTAAATGCTGATCTCTTGCAGAAGCATCCTAAATGGATACCGTTTGTCGTGGCTAAGCTCTACGGTGAACGCTACGTCGATGATGGTATGGATCCAAGCGGCCTTCAGGCGCACTATGAGGCACTCTTCAGAACCATCCGCCTGGCTAATCATATTATGGAAACCAAGGAACTGGTGGAGTACCTACAAGCACTTCAAAATCATGAGCGGACGGGCTATTTTGAATGGGATGAAGCAGCAAAACGTTTTTTGGAGGGCTATGATTCAGTAGCCGAGGCAAAGCGGGCTTATTTGGTATCACATCATGGCAATAAATGGGTGAGGATGGGGCGCACCTCCGAGGCGCTGGCGGCAATCGACGAACGATATACGGCCGGCTTTAGAAATCATGCTGAAGCCGTCGCCACCCTGATCGATTCTTCGAATCCCAAAGCACTATACGATGCCGCAGTGCTCGTAAGGGCCCTAAACCAGTTACCATTCGATCGGGACCCTGGTCTTATCGTTGTCAGTAGCGGCATGAGTGCTGTGGCCTACCTGTTGACTAGGGAAGGCAATGGGGTGACGGACCTCCTAAGATTCGTCGATAATCACAAATTGATCGTCGGAGATCGGGAAAACGTAGTAAGGCGCCTCGGTGGACGAAGAAAAGCTACCTGGCTTGCCCTGGCAAAACGCCTTTCGTTTAATGTAATGCAGCTCGAAGGAACTGTACAAAGGTTGATGGAATCCCACAGGTCCCAACTTGATCAACTTGTTATAGACTTTGAAGTCACCAACGACGCTGCTACGAGACAGATTGAGCTTGCACACTCCCTGGTTTCGACGAGACCTGAACTTGCAACGGAGCTATTTGACACCCTACGAACGGCCTATCCAGATAGGGTTGCAGCCATGGAGCGTCAGAGCCGTAGATTCGCTGAAAATCTAAATGCATTAAAGGATCTTGAACAACTTCTAGGTAGCGCCATTTAATATCGATTCAGATCACTTTTTATCTGTAACAGAAGACCAAGGGGACTGATGCCAGGTTCATTTTCGGGTATGGTCATCTCGCCCAGCTTTCTATAATATTCCAGCCATACAGAATGCTCCTTGCTACCCCGCTCCCCAAAATACATCGGCAGCAAAGAAAGCTTCAAAGAAGGTTTCACCTCCTTCAAAACATCGTAGACCAACTCCGAACAATAATACCGATCATCGCCATATATGAACCTATCGTCGTAGGGCCTTCCGATGTACTCTCCAGCGATCCTCTTTATCCTTTCTCTGTCGCGATCCTCCAGAGACAACGTGAGGAATATAGGTCTCGTATTCTGGGAACGGCTTAGCACTTTCGTCAAGGGCTGCAACGCGACATCACCTCCCAGGGCCTCAAGGACATAGACGCCCTCCTCCCTCTCTATAATGATTCCGACATGAGAAAGCTCTGGACCATCTACTGAAAATTGTCGCTTCGTCACCATTTCGATCGCATCACACAACTCCCCACAATCCAGATCCTGGAAGATGAGATCATCGGTGGAATATCTGAAGGATGACCGCTCGGGCGCATGCCGGACACAGGCTGTCAGAACAAGTACAAACGCGATTACAATTATGGCGTTTCTCATAGAGGTATCACTGTCGAAGGATCAATACTGACCGGTCGCATCTACCCCGTCCGTCAGAATCTTCTCGATATTTGCAACCGGACCGGTGGTATCTTGACTTGAAATCTGCATCGTCCATGTCGTCGTAACATCCAGGATCTTCGTATCGGGATTTGGTAGGGTTCTTGTAGGATCCAGATCTCCAGCATCCGTATAAGTACTCGTCGTGCAATTCGCATCGGTAGCAAACCAAGCCCTTACATTTGACGTGCCGGACTCAACCTTAACCTTGATACAATATTCGCTACCCACCGGACATGGATTCGTGACCTGAGTTTGTCCACCCTCCATATACGATACGAAACACTGTTGAACACCCACAATCCCTGTCACACCTGCAAACAGACTCCTGTCGTCGGTATACACCCCCAACACCAGATAGTCGTTTGTCAATGTAAAGCCGAGTATGGCACTAAAATGGATCTCCATCTCAAAACCGCCGTCATTA
Organism: uncultured Myxococcales bacterium; assembly: GCA_964458295.1. Lineage (GTDB taxonomy): Bacteria > UBA10199 > UBA10199 > 2-02-FULL-44-16 > JAAZCA01 > JABGOS01. The sequence continues at coordinate 1,246 of CAYWIG010000262.1, read as the reverse complement.
AAGGTAACTGTCTTTGAAATAAGATCCGTCTCCGCAACGGATGGGTTGTATGTCAGGACACTGTTTAACGTATCAAACGTATATACGTTGGCCTTGAGATCGGTCCAGTTACTATACGTCTGACCGCCACTCGACACCACCGTCCAGCACGAACTCGTGTCGGCGTCATAATGGTCATCCGTCGCACATCCATTTGTGAATTGATATGTCGCGGCGCTGGCTAAGGCCACCCCATCGGAATCCGTAATATTGGTGGTGAATGCCAACGTGCATGGGAGTAGCTGATATAGATATGCATCCGTAACGGTAATCGTATATCTACTGCCAGAATTCAGCGCGATAGCAATTGTCGGCGTCTGCGTTCCACGATCCGATTCACATGTCAGCGTGATATTTCCGACAGTGGTAACTGAAGCATCATTCATCGCCTCCGAAAACGTAACGTCGAAGGAACTGAAATAAACACCGCTCTTCCCAGTGGCGGATACATTATTATCATTATCACTTGGATTGGCATCGACCAATGAGACTATTACGGGTGCAGGGTTTGGGCTGCTCGTTATGGTCCTAAAATCAACGGAAACCCCTTCAAATGGAGTGCCATCCGCGTAACAGATACCGGAAGTACAACCTGTCTGTTTTACAGGAATTGAACGGATCGACATGCCCTCACCGGTACTTCCCTCTATCAAACAGATCGTATATGCGGTATCCTCTGTAAGGTCGTTTGTGGGATCAAGTTGGCACTTTGTCGCTGAACTACATGAGACGGATGAATCCAGCCTGTGGTCCGCGTCGCACCTATCCGATGCATCCGTAGCAGTCTCCTCAATGAAAAAGGTCGTCTCCGTTACCGTCTCAGTATCCACATCCTTCACGAATTCATATTCAAAATTGGCATCCACCTCAATATCCGACCTGCCCTCCAAATCTTCAATTGGAACGGGAAGGCTCGTGGGTGGAACTGGACTGGCCGATCCGCAACCCACAAATACCAAAAGGATGCAGGCTAGGGACAATATGGAAGCTGATCTCTTCATCGTAAATACCTCATAAATACCTTCACATTTTACATATACACCGTAAACGTCCAGCTCATGCGAAGTATGCCGTCGGATTCCACAAACTTCTGTGGAGGTGACGAAAATGGTGAGGAGGCTCGAATGGTTCGGAGCGCCTCCTGATCATAGCCTAAGATCTGAATACTCTGTAAAAAGAATCTCTAAAAAAATTATTGATCAGGCTA
>CAYWIG010000261.1:0-3790 GCA_964458295.1 uncultured Myxococcales bacterium | reverse complement strand
TACCAAGGCATACGCAGATGTTACACCCGAGGGGCAGTTAGCAACCTTCCTGGATTTCGAGAAACAGCTTGGTCCAGCAGGGGTTCGGGCTGCGGTTGTCAGTTACTATTACCCAAATAACAATGATTCTGTTTTTTTATTTTATTTTGGGCCGACCCTTACATTGGTTGATAATGATTGGGTTACCTGGTGGCTCGCCCCACAGTTTGGTTTTATTTGGAATTGGTTTGATCCGGTAGAAGCAGGTAGCTTGGGTGATGAAATACAGGTTTCTGGTGGTGATGGTGGTGATGGGACAGCAGGTACTATCTTTTCTTTGTGGACGAAGGTTGGGCTTGTAGGTGATCGTTTTACCTTTTCTGGTGAGATTGATATTTACCTTCAGCTTGCGACTGGTGACCACGACTATTATGGGATGTATGCCCTTGGGTATCATCCGTTCAGGTTCCTTGATCTTGGTTGGCAATGGGAACAGGTTAATAATCTTGTTCTTGGAGGGCCGCATGTTCTCGTGACGTGGCAATCGATGGTGATTGGCACAGAGTTCTATTACGATTATAATGATTGCCGAATGATTGGCCGGCTGGTGTTCGGCTTTGGTGAGACTTTCTAGTTCTAACCCGATGTTCAATCGGGTTATTTTTTTATTGAACAATGCGTCGCAAAACAAAGTATGATATAATATAGTCAAATCCTAAATCCTAAATCCTAAATCCGAAATTTTAAATTTTTATATTTTTAAACTTTTAATTTAAAAAATGGCCACTGGAGGAATCAATAAATTAATAACTGAATTTCTAGAATATCTAGAAGTCGAGCGTGGTCGTTCTGCACGAACGATCAGGAATTATGATTTCTACCTTCGGAGATTTTCTGGTTGGGCAAAGAATCCCCGCCCCGGCGCAATAACAAAAGAGATGATTAGGAAATACAGATTATGGTTGAACCGTCTACCTCAAGGACGTAGCGATGAGGGGGTCTTAAAAAAGAATACTCAAAATTATCATTTAATTGCGTTAAGAGCCTTATTAAAATATTTAGCCAGACGTGACATCAAATCGTTGGCACCAGAAATGATCGAGTTAGCTAAGCAACCAACACGCTCAGTTGACTTTCTTGACGACGATGATCTTAACCGAATGCTCGAGGCCCCAGGCAAGAGTGGTGCACCGAGGGTTATCAAGCTCCGTGACCGAGCAATTTTGGAAGCGCTTTTCTCGACTGGCCTCCGTGTTTCCGAGCTTTCCAACCTTCAGATCGAGCAGGTTAACCTAAAGCGAGATGAGTTTACTGTTCGGGGTAAAGGTGATAAGCCGCGGGTTGTCTTTCTTTCAGATTCAGCTAAGGTGGCGATTAAAGATTATCTTGAAAAACGGATCGATACTTCTCCATTTATGTTTGTTAGCCACGACCGGGCCAAGAGCGGACGCAAAGATGCTGGTCCAATAACACCTAGAAGCATCCAAAGGTTAGTTGAGAAATATTCCAAGGCTGCTGGTATTACAAAGAAGGTTACACCCCACACCCTGCGTCATTCCTTTGCAACCGACCTTCTCCAAGCCGGGGCAGATATTCGTTCGGTCCAATCAATGCTTGGCCATGCCTCGATCACAACAACTCAGATCTACACCCATGTTACTGACAAGCAACTGAAAGAGATTCACAAAAAACATCACGGTAAGTCGAGGTCTTGATTACGTTCGAATAATATGATAAGCTGCGCAAACAATTAATCTGCTCCCGTAGTTCAGTGGATAGAACACCGGCCTTCTAAGCCGGATACGTAGGTTCCCCCGCCTGCGTTTAACTCCGGTCGGGGCCCCGCCAAAGCGACAGGAGCGAAGGCGGGGGATTCCTATCATGACATAAAAACAATACGCCCTCGTAGTTCAATGGATAGAACACCGGCCTTCTAAGCCGGATATGTAGGTTCGATTCCTACCGAGGGTACCACAAGCATCTCTGTAACCCAGGGGTGTTTTTGATTTGGTTTGACAAAGTTTGCTGATTCTGACAAGATAACCCACTGTTCGTTTAACCAAGCCAAAGGAGGTGGTAATGAGGTTTATGGTTTTGTGCATGCTTTTTGTTTCGTTGGTGCTCGCTGGGTGTGACCAGCCTGAACCTGAGGATCCAGCTGATACCGTTACTGAGGTGGCCGAGGAGGCTGAAGAGGCGGATGTCGCAATCGAGATCTCGACTGATCCCAATGATCGAGTCTGGGAAGGGGTTATCCTTGTCCGTTGGTCCAATGATCCGGCAATTGCTCCGGATTTGGTTGTCCAGTTTGCTGATGGAAGTGCAGAAGAGCTTACCTTGATCGAGGACAATGATAGGTGGGAGTTCGAGATGCCCTACCATCGTTGTGCCAAGACACAGGTGATGTGGCTAGAGCCACAGGTTGACACCGAACGGCTTCGGGCGACCTATGTGAATCGGGAAACCGGAACTAAGATGGTTGGTTTGAATTCCAATGGTGAAGATATCGAGCATACCGCATGGAGGATGGAGGGTGAACGTAAGGTTTACATGTTCTATTTTGGTTCTGCTTTCAGCACAATCTGTATTAGTTGAATTGAGCTATTCGTTTACACCGTCATTGTGACGGTGTTTTCTTTTGTGTTATAATTTGAACATAAGAATTAATACAATTATTTATGAGTGGATTTAATATTAATCTCGAGCAAAAGACTCTTGAAAATGAAAATTATCGCGAAGTTTTATTTACTGGTCCAAAGAGCCAATTGGTGGTCATGTGTTTGCAGCCAGGTGAAGAAATCGGGGCCGAGGTCCACGAGGATCATGATCAGTTTTTTCGGATTGAAGCTGGAGTCGGTAAAGCAGTTGTTGATGATGATGAATTTGAGTTGGCTGACGGTGTGAGTGTTGTTGTTCCAGCCGGAGCTGATCATAATGTAATCAATACCTCGGAAACCAATAAGTTAAAATTGTACACGATATATTCGCCACCTGAGCACGCTGATGGGACAGTTCATACAACAAAAGCTGAGGCAGACGCTGCTGAACACTAAAGTATTTAAAAAACAACCCTCGATTATACTCAGGGTGTTTTTTGATAACAAAAAGCCACACTTCAGCGAAGTGTGGCTTGCAAACACTATTCCTCGTCATCGACCTGGGGCCGACGAACAACGAGGCAACCCTCGACGTAAACGATCTCGAGCCAGGGCTCGTCGTCACGCAGAATCGGGATACGAAGCTCCTTGCGATCACGCCGGGTCTTTGACTGGAGCTTCAGGCGCGAGTCAAGCTGAGCACTACGTGAGGCAGTGAACATGCTCGCCTCAGTACCTTCGTCACCAGACTCGATCCCAGACTCAAAGAGCCATCCAGACTCACCGTTCGGGAACCCGCAGAGCTCGCATGCCTCGGCAGCGACTCGTTCCCTTTCATCGGCCGAAGCATCCTTGTGGTAGCTGAGCGTGTCGTGGTGAGAACAAGGTCGGAGCACATCGAGGCGGTAGGTGTGGTTTCCACCCGCGGCAGAGATGACGAAATTGATCGTCGCCTCGCTGCTGACGGCACCCTCGGTTGCAATCAGGTCGAGCGAGTTATCGCCGTCGATGAGTACCCGGAAGGCATAACCGGTGACCATCGTCACCAGCTTGTCGAACGACGGGTCAGTGACCTCGGTAACCTCGTTGCCCTCGGCGTCGAGGATGATGTGCTTGTCAGGATCATAGGTGAAGAACCTACGTCCGACGATCCAGACGAATTTGTCACTTCCCTGATCCAATGCGTGCTTAGCATCACTAACAACAAAGGTTTC
>CAYWIG010000260.1:0-3793 GCA_964458295.1 uncultured Myxococcales bacterium | reverse complement strand
AGCGCTAGGTTGTGGTCCTGGAAGTCGAGGGTTCGAATCCCTTCAGCCACCCCAACGGACAACTGGTAGAACCCTGTTAGAGTTAGCCTCTGACGGGGTTTTGCTGTTTATGGGGACAGGAAAGTTGCCTGAAGATTAAATTCTCTATCTGTGGGTATAAGAAATTTCAAAAATCCGCATTTGAATCTGGTGTCCAACGCTTTTCGTTAGTTATTCATCAATTCGTCAATTGATATCCAGACACGAAAATCATCATACCAACCGTCAGAAGACCAATTGTCAGACGGATTGAATTTGAGAGCCATCCTAGCATATTTTTTTGCTGCGTTGTAGTTTTCATCAGTATGATGGCTAATAGCGATATCGTAATATGCAGTTCCAATAAGCGCGCCAATCGATTTATTGCCTGGAGCGAGGTTGTTGGCCTTTTCTATATCCGCTAAGACAGCCTTCTCGCCACCACCGTAATCAACTGTTATATTGGTTTTTGCAATGGCACGTCGAGCATAAGCGTATGCAAGAAACTCTTTATTCTCAGGCTTACTCAGATCATAGTATTTTTCAAGGTTTTCAATGGCGGAACTGAGGTCTTGTAGTTCTCTGATGCTTAGCCCCCTGTGTGTTCTTTCAGAATTGGCGCGCTGCACGTAAGCCTTGGCATCCTTTGGATTCTTCTTGATCTTCTCTGTATATTCCATGATCTTGTTTAGCGTTCCATGATCAGAATAAACGTGTGCAAGTAAATCTTTATTCTCCGGCTTATTCAGATCGTAATGTTTTTCAAGGATTTCAATGGCTGAGCTGAGGTCTTGCATGCCTTTGGCATCTTGCCCCAGGTCGCATCTCCAGCGGGCGCGTTGAATATAGGCATCAGCATCCTTTGGGTTCTTCTTAATATCATCTGTATATTCTTTGATCAAGTCTAGCACTTCATCATCATATTTATCCGCTCCGCGACTACGATTCAATGACTGTATCGTGTCACCACCCTCATCATCTGCATCTCCAGAGTAGGGAGAGGTCAGAGTGGCAGTCTCAGGTATAGTAGAACCATCACCATAAACTACATCAACTTCTGGAAAACTCAAAAACGAATCGTACGTGCTCTTGTCGGTATTAACTATGTCCGGCACGCTGACATTGCGCTTCGCGATCAAAAGATCCTTCTCGGGCGAATGCTCACCCTGTTTTTTCAGATAGGCGTGGATGAGAAGTTTTGGGTGATAAACGGGGGCAACTATCTTTTCAGTTTTTTCATTGGATACCAGGATCCAGAGTTTTCCTTTCTTCCGATTGTAGAGTACCGGCTGGATGTGATTGCTGAACATCTGTACCCCCAGGACATAACCCTCTGGCAGAGGGATGCCGGAATCCCTGATCGCCGCAACAGTCAAGAGGGTCTGAGAGGCGCAGTTACCACCTTCCCCCTTGAAAATTCTGGCCATCCTGGGTTCGCCTTTCACATATTTCTTCAATTGACCCTTGTCCTCATATAGTTTCTTTATCAAGTTTTCGACTGTGCCTGCCTTTTTGAATTCTTTTAATTCTTCCTTCCATTCACTGAGCAAAGATTTAGCCTCACCCTCGATCTGAAGGAAGAAGGATCCGTAATTTCTAAAGGTCTCCTTTGACTTGAGAATTTCCCTGGCCTTCTCCAAGAGTTTCGGGTCGTTCTTTAATGGGGGCGTGAATGCTAGAGGGAAGATACCCAGGTGACTCGCTGGTTCCCCGTATGGACCCTCCGCGCATACCAGTCTTTCTTCTCTCAGACACTCCGATGCATTGTATCCATCCAACTTAACCGATACCTCTCCCTCACTACAGATATCTTTTGTGATCGTTCCGCCAATGAAGACAGACTGGCCATCTCCATCCTCAACTTCAACATGGACTTTATCACCGCGCTCAACGAGTTTTGGTTCAACAAGCAATGACATCTGTGCTTCCCCTTGTTATATATATTGTTCCTGGCCAAACTCTTAATTACCTTAATATTATCGGCAATTCATACACCCAGAGTTGCTAGGAGATAAGTCATTGATATAATTCTAAAATTAGCCGCTAAAGCACCCCAAAATAAAAAAGTCCCCGGACGGGGACTTTTTTATTTTGGGTGACAGTATGGGTGAGGAGCTGCGCGGGTTCTCCACAGCCCTTACGAAAGCGGATGTGTTTTGAGCATACGATTTCGTTAGGGCTGTGGATCCCCGGAATGCGAGTCGATGATTTTTGTCGGTGAGCGTCTATGGAGGGGGGAGTCCCATCAGCCACCCAACTCAAAAGCCCTTGGATTTCCAGGGGCTTTTTTGTATCCTCAAATTTCACTTTAGAACCAACTTAAAAAAAACGTATTTGGGGTTTGATTGTAATCGCCCAGTTAGGTTATTTGTAAATAGAGGTGATAATATGAAGCAGTGGTATGAAAGATTGTATGAAAATTACGCCCACAAATACGACAACGAGCCTTTTGTTCAAGGCACTGCGGGTGAATGCGATTTCATTGAACAAGAGATAAAACAGGATAGATCCCTGAAGATATTGGATATAGGCTGCGGTACTGGCCGCCACACGATCGAGCTGACAAAAAGAGGATATAAAGTGACCGGTATTGATCTTTCCGAGAACCAGATCACAAGGGCAAGGGAAAAGGCGCTGGGGCAAGGGGTAACCATCGATTTCCAGATACAAGATGCACGTAAGCTTTCGTTTAACGATGGATTCGATCTGGCGATTATGCTGTGCGAGGGCGGTTTTTCTCTTATGGAAACAGATGAGATGAACTTTGAGATACTCAAGAACGCAGCAAAAGCTCTGAAGGGTAAAGGTAAGTTCATTTTCACCACACTCAATGGCCTATTCCCGCTGTTTCATTCTGTAAATGAATTCTACGAGTCGGCGAAGAAAGAAGGCCGGTCCCAGTGTAAGGAGTGTTCCTTTGATCTGATGACGTTCCGTGACCATAATGCTGTTGAATTTGAGGATGATTCCGGCAATAAAAAAAAGCTTCAGTGCAACGAGCGTTTTTACGTGCCAAGCGAGATAACATGGCTGCTCAAGACGCTCGGATTCACAAAGATCGATATCCTTGGTTCGAAACTTGGAGCATTTTCAAGAGACGATAAGCTGACGATTGACGACTTCGAAATGCTCGTGATTGCTGAAAGATAGAATTTGCAAAGATAATCAGCTGAATATATCCGCTAAAGCACCCCAGGTGAAAGACGTCATTGTAAAGATTGGAACAATGGTTACAATAGCAGACGGCTCTCCGAAGGCGAAATAAACTGGATTATGAGGCCAATTCAAGACAAGCAGTTCTAAACTCGTCCAATTCAAGTTCGACGACCCACCAACTGATTTAAAAATTGCTCCGCGATCGAATGGATTAAACGAGTCAAAATGGCCTTGTTCCTGAAGGTTGATTTTCGCCTGACGCACCAGGATATATCTCGTAACATACTAAATAATAAGGATAAATATCGCATTTTATTATTGGGGGATGAGCAACTTTCAATGTTTCAATGCCGATAATAATAGTGGGGAGGTCCAGATAGGATGAGAGAGGCCAGGCTGTATGAGCGCAATCGGTTCACAAATCAAGACGGCAGAGGATTTTATAGCCAAATATGGCGATTTGCGTATAGACGCTGATATAACTAGCGAAGGTCTGCAGCATCGTGATTTTAATATTGAAGAAGTTCTTGCCGACTACAACTCCCTAAATAATGACGAGGAAAGATGTGTAATATTTCAGTATCTGAAGCAGAACGGCGACGATTATATTCCTCGCAGG
>CAYWIG010000259.1:0-3794 GCA_964458295.1 uncultured Myxococcales bacterium | reverse complement strand
GACGTATACCGGTCTCCCTGATTTCTGAAACGCTCTCGCAAATTGCGAAGGGTGAGAAGGTGAAGATCGATGATGAATCTGTTCGAATGATCGCGCATGAGTCGACCGGATCGCTTCGCGACGCGGAATCGCTATTCGATCAGGCGATCGCATTTTCCGGAACGGACATAACTGCCGATGTCGTGAAGAAGATGCTCGGCACGTTGGATAGGAGCCGCCTCTTCGACCTTCTGAATGCAATTTTGGTGAGGGATTCTAAAACATCCTTGGAGATTTTGGACAGCGCCTTTGAGAGTGGAACCGATCTCGTTCGATTCTCGTTTGATTTTCTGGAACTGCTTCGTCACATACTCGTACTCGCTGAATGTGGCGATGTCGGAAGCGCTATCGACCTTCCGCCAGATGAGATCACACTCCTGAAGGAAAACCTCGAAAAGACGGCAGCGCCTGAACTGCATAGGATGTTCTCCATGTGGTATGGCGTGTCCGAAAGCGTCCCACGCTCACCATTTCCAAAGATGCTCCTCGAAGTCGCTTTGATGCGAATATGTAGGATAGGTGATGTGAGAGATATCGATGAGGTGATTTCGAGGATTGATGCTTTGGTCGATGTGGATGGTAATTCAAAGCCAACAATTCAAAAAACAAATTTGGGATCAGGGATCAGGGATCAGGGATCAGGAAAGGCTAAAACCTCCAATGTTGACGTCAGTAAGGCGAAGGACGAGGTGAGTACGCTCAGTTTTGAACCTGTGAACGCTAAGGTCGATATCGAAGCCGATAAAAAATGGCAGGAGTTTATGCGCTGGGTCGTGGTGCAAAAACCTCAGACCGCATCGATATTGCAACACGGCGTCTTCGTCGGAATCGACAAGGATCTGGTAAAGCTCTCCTTCAACAATCCCCTATATGCGGATATGCTCTCCGAGGAGGATAGAAAAAAACAGGTTGAGGGTCTCTTTGAAAGTTATTTCAAAAAACCGATGCGTATCGCAATCGGTAAAATTGCCGATGCACCCGCAGGCGGGGAGCAGGCGAAGAAGAAGAAGGATCTTATGCGCGAAGCTCTTGGAAGCGAGGTCGTCAGGACGGCGGCCGACGTCCTGAATGCACGAGTCCACGATGTGAAGGTCGATGGTGAAGGCAATTGATAATACTGAAACTTACAACTACATATGTGTCTAGGTATATAAGTGTCTAGGTGTCTAAGTAAAGTCACGCGTTTAGTCGCTTTGGGATTTAGACACTTATAAACTTATACACTTAAACGTTTGCGCACTGAAACGAAGGATTTGGAGGGTAAAGATGAAGATGGACATGAAGGATCTGATGAAGCAGGCACAGCAGATGCAGACGGAGCTTGCGAAGAAGCAGGAGGAGTTGGCGACAAAAACTTTTGAGGCCAATGCCGGCGGCGGTATGGTTACGGCGGTAGTCAATGGGAAGCACGAACTTCTCACCTTGAAGATCGATCCATCGATCATATCGACCGATGATGTCGACATGCTGCAGGACCTCGTGGTCGCTGCGGTGAATGAGGGATTTAAACAGGCGAATGAAGCCGCACAGGGCGCGCTCTCAGGTATGATGGGCGGGCTTGGCGGATTGCAGAATATGTTCGGTTGAAAATCCGTGTCTGAGTGTCTAAGTGTTTGGGTCACAGTATCCAATGCAGACTCATATGCTTAAACACCTAGACACCTAAGCACCTAGACACTTAGGCACTCAAAAATGTTACCTATCGACAAACTAGTCCACGAACTTTCGAAGTTGCCAGGAATCGGTGAGCGCACGGCGACGCGCCTTGCGTTCTTCATCCTCAGGCAACCTCCCGAATATGCGGTGAGCCTTTCCAGCGCACTCATCGATGTTAAGGAGCGGGTGCGACTCTGTTCCATATGTATGAACATCACCGAGGCCGACCCGTGCCATACGTGTGACGATAGGATGCGCGATGAGAATGTGATCTGCGTCGTCGAGGATCCATCCGACATGTTGGCCGTGGAGCGTACTCACGCGTTCAAAGGAAAGTATCACATCCTCCATGGGGCGCTCTCCCCGATCGATGGAATAGGTCCCGACGATATCAAGATTGCAGAACTCATCCGAAGGCTTGAGGATTGTGATGTGACTGAGGTGATACTCGCGACGAATCCAAATGTGGAGGGTGAGGCGACCGCCCTCTATTTGAGCAAGCTCATCAAGCCGACCGGAATTAAACTCACGCGACTCGCCAGCGGAATTCCGGTGGGTGGTGATCTGGAGTATATCGATACATCGACGCTCTCAAGGGCCTTTGAGGAGCGAAGAGCCCTATAACCTTTTGAAATTGCGTGATTATTATTTTATCGGATCTAGCAACTTTGGACTATTCGGCAACCGATAAGAATAGTGAAGGGCAATTTTACCGAGGAGATCCTTATGAAGGTTATGCATGATCCATCCGCAATAAATGAAGGAATGAGACAGGGTAAAATTTCAAAGAATAACAAAGATGGCGTCGGCATCGACGGTTCGTCGCAGGCCGGCTCGACGCTGAAGGCTATGTTGAAGGTCTGTAAGGCAGCTCAGAGCTCTTCAAACTACAGCTATGGACAGCCGACCCACCAGACAACACCGGAGGTTGCAGGTAAGAGCCCGGATTAATTAGAGATTTACGGAGGGATTTAAGGGCGATCCGTTGTGGATGGCCTTTTTTCTTTTAACCGTTGGACACCTTGTAGGTGTCTAACGGTTATTTTATACGTCAGACGTTTATCTATATGATATATAAATGTTATTTTAGTAGTAGGATGAGCAACTTTCGCCTCATCTGTGACCGATAATATATATAGAGAGGTGAGGAGGAGTATATGAGCGAAGTAACGGCTGCACAAAAGGTTGCTCTACAGCAGGATCAGGCGAAGTTGTCTGAACAGCAAAAGTTCAGAGCGAAGCTGGAGAGAGAATCCGCAGGTTTTTTTGGTAGGGTCACCACAACATTAGCTGCTTTGGGTCAATATGTCGTAGAACTGGGTGGTGATGATAAGCTAAAGACTCCGGATCATTTCTTGCGTGGAAAGCCTGCGAAACCAGCAAAGCAGGAAAAGGCCAAGGGGGCAGGCGTGAAGGTGGAGAATGCAACCAAGCAGGAGGAGGCCTACGAAATTCTTAAGAAGAAGCTTGGTGCCGATGCCCTTGAGGATATTGGTGCGAGCGACATACCGAAGATGCTGGCCGATGAGATCATCAAACTAAATGGAAATGAAGATGCACCGAATTCTGATTTTGAAGATGCCTTGGGGAAGGTTCAGGAGGCGATGGAGGAGGATAAGGCGGAGGACAAGAAGGAGACCAAACCACCTGAGGATAAGAAGTCTGTAGGGAAGGATGATGAGACTGATGAATCGAAGGATGATACTGCCGCAAAAGCCGATACTGAATAGATAAAAATTAATGTCACAAAAGCGTCGGGCACTTTTTCGAAATTTTCACGAAAAGCGTCCGACGCTTTTTTGTAAGTCAGGAAACCCCGTACGGAGGCGGCAGCGGATTGAAATCGAGGGAAAGATAATGGCACAGCCGCCGGAGTGCGGGGATGAATGACTCCTTTGAGCCCTAGCGCATCCCGCAGGGATGTGATAGGGCGGCCTCATGAGAACTCGATTGAAAGAGATTGTCATCCCCGAGTGCTTTAATCGGGGATCCAGCATTTCGTATACTGGATTCCCGCTTTCGCCCAGCACCATGCGGTGCTGGGTTCGCGGGAATGACAATCGAGTTCTCATGAATATAAAAAAGGAAACCCCGTACGC
>CAYWIG010000258.1:0-3799 GCA_964458295.1 uncultured Myxococcales bacterium | reverse complement strand
GGACAGAACTGGAGGAGCGCAGTTAATTCCAATATATTTCAGCTTTTTGAGGGAGATCCATTCTGTCAAAAAAGCTAAACTTTAACTTTTTTACTGGAATTGTCTGATCTTTCTGGACTTTTCCAGGGTAATTCTGATAGGTCAGGGCCTTTTGAGGACATGCTTATCCAGAAGGTGGATGAATGTGAAGCTTTAACCGCATTTGGTTGCTTCAAGATGTCATTCCTGCGAAAGCAGGAATCCAGCAATTGTCGAAGTGCTGGATCCCCGCCTTCGCGGGGATGACAACACGCGAAGCACCTTTTTTAGGCAAATCATTTTATACACTTTCTGGATAAGCATGTTTTGAGGCGCACAACTATGAGCGAAGAATCGGCAAACATAACGAGAGAGCAGATTGAGGAGATTGTCTTCGATGAGGAGACTCGCTGGCGCCGCATCCATGCGGCTGTTGTCGGTGAGATGAACAGGGCCAACGATGACATGAGAAATGATCGAAAGCTTGCAAGACAGCTGACGGCGGAGCTCGTCGGAAGCAGGTCGGTCGAGGATAAGGTGCAGCTTGCTAGCGATGAGGCTGTCGCTCATGGTCTTAGCAAACTCAGGCGTGAGATGAAGGAGGATTACGATTCCATAGCGAAGCAGCTATACTTTGCGAGGGTCGTAACCGACGAGGATGGTAAGGAGGTTGAGTTTTGTCTCGGGACATCGAGCTTTCCAAAACATCGCATCGTCGATTGGAGAAAGGCGCCGATCAGTCAACTCTACTATAACTATCAGCAGGGCGAGGAGTTCGACGAGGAGATTCAGGGCAGGGAGCGAAGCGGCATCATCAAGATTCGTCGTGGTTATAAAGGTAAAGAGGATGATCTAAAGGTCATCGAAATGCCCGAAGGGATTTCCAGGAAGGCGGGAGGGAAATGGGAATTTGAGGCCACCGATCAAATTCTTTCAAGATCAGCAGGTCACGATGGACACCTTCCTCCGATATTATCATTGATAACCCCCGATCAATTCGATCTCATCTCGCACTCACCGGACAAGCCCGTGATCATTCAGGGTATCGCCGGAAGCGGCAAGACGACAGTGGCACTACATCGCCTTGCGTGGTTGCTCCACGAGGATAACAGCGATGCTAAGGCCAGTCGTTGCATGGTCATCGTCTTCAACAGGTCGCTCAAGAGCTATATTGAGAATACGTTGCCCGAGCTCGATGTCGACGGTGTCGCCATAAAGACTTACGATGCGTGGCTTGGAACCCTTGCCAGGGAGTATGGCGGGGGATGGCCATATGATGACATCAAGAAGTGTCGCGAATCTGAACAGTTCAAATCATCGCCAATCTGTTTGAATGAGATCAATAAGTATGTCAGCGAATATCCAAATCCCGCCGGTGGATCTTACCTGAAGGATCTTTTCAAGTTCTACGAATATCTCGGCAGTAAGGAGATATTCTGGCCACGTTGGAAGGATGTTGCAGATTTACTGACGATTCAATCGAAGACGCGTCGCCGTGATAAGCAGGACGATTCCGTTATGCTCAATTTGGTTTACGCCAGAGAGGGATATTATCCATGTAAGTCTCAGGGTAAGCACAACATCTGTGATCACATAGTGATCGATGAGGCTCAGGACTTCGGTGTGGTGGAAGTTCGTGCGATGCTCGGTGCGCTCGATGTCGACAGAACCATAACGATCGTCGGCGATCTTGCGCAGAAAATCGTGATGAATCGACACTTCGGAAGTTGGCAGGAGCTGTTAGGTGAAGCTGGTTTTTCCGATACGACGCCTATTGAGCTGAACGTCTCTCATCGCACCACGGCCGAGATTATGAACGTCGCAGCTCATCTTAGGGATGACCTGGAGTTAAAACAATCAGAGCAACAGAGGGTGAGGCACGGTCCAGAACCGAGGATCATTCAGGTCGACTCATATGAGGCCCAGCCCCACGCCATCGGTAAATGGATCGAGGAACGCATTGCGGAAAATCAACATTCACTCTCCGCAGTAATCTGCAGATGGCCTAAGCAGGCCGAGCACCTGACAGCAGTTTTAAAGAAGATCGGATATCCATTCGTCAGATGGGGGCATAGGGATAACTTTGATTTCTCACCAGGTGTTACGATTACAAACGTACATCAGGTAAAGGGGTTGGAGTTTAGAAATGTTTTAATCGTCAATCCAACTGAGGCACAGTTCAGTTCGCAAAGTGAAGAGGGTAGGAATCTATTATATGTTGCCGTAACGCGTGCTGAGGTACAACTGGATTTCATTACACGTGATGAACCAACGTCTATGCTTCCAAATCTTCTGAAGCAGCAAGTTGGTGAAAATGAGGAGTGTGAAAAAATAGCTTTGGACTGTCATCCCTGCGAAGGCAGGGATCCAGCCGTGGAAGACATTAAGGAGCTGTAGAATGAAAGACGTAGTAATAATATGGGATTGGAACGGTACCCTTCTGGATGATGTCTCCTTTTGCGTAGATGCGATAAATGGTCTGCTCGAAAAGAGAAATATCAAGAGAATCTCTGTCGAGGAATATCGCAGAAAATTCACATTTCCGGTTGAGAGTTACTACAAGGAGATCGGTCTCCTCGATGAAGAGGAGTTCAAGGATGTCGGTGCGGAGTTTATCGTAAAATATTTTCAGGGAATACGCTCCTGTTCCTTAAAGAAGGGTGCGGCGGATGTTCTCAAATATTTTCACGATAGAGGTGTCAGGCAGTATATCCTGTCGGCGGCTGAGCATGAAAAGCTTGTCGAGATGGTGAGATATCACGGTATAGAGAATTACTTTGAAGATATTAGAGGTATCGATAATCACTATGCGGATGGGAAAAGAGGGGCCGCTGAGAAGTTGAGCGATGAGCTGGGTTCAGAGGAGGTATGTTTTATTGGAGATACAGTTCACGACTATGAGATCTCCGCGGTCTTTGGCGGTAAGTCGATTCTGATTGAGGGCGGCCACCAATCTGATGAACGCCTCGCAACCTGCGACGGCGCGTTAATTCTAAGCGACATTGACGAAGTTTGTGACAGTATTAAGATCTAGATTTATTCTCATCGACATCGCAAAGGTTTAATACTGCCCCTCTACACTTATTCCGGTCGTGGCTATCGATTCTATGGAGATCGTATCGCCCGTAGATCCGCTCATATATACGGGGCGCATGTATTTGAAGACTGAAAAATCCGTTATCGTGGGGAACTCTCCATCTTCACCAGGGAAATCACCATATTCAGCATCGGCGCTCTCCTTGTATTGTGCTGTTACCACACCATCTTCATCGACGACCACCCTTATATGATAATCCTTGGTGGGATCGCTGCAGTCAGGATCGACTCTGACAACTTCTTCGTCAGTAGCGCTGTAAAAAACCGCGCATATCGGTACATCCGCTACAGCGGCGATATACATCAGACCGACTACGAAATATGAGCCGACTTCATCACCCAGTTCAGTTTCAGATTCACCTATGAACAGCGTGCCTGCCCTTGCACCGGATCCCCCTGAAAAATCGGCGTCGAAACCCGTGATATTCGTACCCCTCCACACTACGGAGAAACCAGATTCAGTAACGCTTATGGCTTTTACAGGAAATCCCGCAAAAATTTCATCGGTTGCGTTTACAAAATCGAGGGAGCTTTCTGCGGTGTTGAATGTAATCACTCCAAGTGTATCTATAAGGTTTGTCCAGGTTGTCTCTACAATCCCCCCCTCTCCATCAAAAATATACGTCGATGGCCAGCACTCCGAGCTGTCGATATTGAAATCATCAGATACGGCGCAACTATTCGT
>CAYWIG010000257.1:0-3812 GCA_964458295.1 uncultured Myxococcales bacterium | reverse complement strand
ATACTTAAAAAATATTTAAGATATAACGCCATTTGCATCTCTTTCTAATTTTGTTTATTTTAATCTATTTAAAAACAATATTTCAGATATAACGCCATTGGCATCGCTTGCTAATCTAAACTATCTATATTTACATGGTAACAGCATAGAGGATATAACTACATTGGTATCGCTTACGGAATTATGCGATTTATTTCTCAGTCATAACAATATTAAAAATATAGAAGCTCTGTATAATAATTCAGGTCTAGGTGGACCAAACGATCGCGTCATACTGGGGAACAATCCTTTAATTGGTGAGTACTACTTTCATAACACCTCCTACGTTCGCGCTCTGCAGGGGCGGGAGCGCATGTTGAATGCACAGAGATTCCTTATTGTTCTGAACCTGGATCTTGGCAAGAGATTCAGTAGAATGGATTGTCCATTCTACAGTCGATAAGTGATTTCCCCTATCCTAAGACGGAGCGATTGGATGTATGTCGATCGCTCCGTCCTTCCTATCTTAAGATGAACGTATGGTGATTTCGGATTTATGATTTCGGGTTGCGGCTAATCATTGCAAATTCTCCGAAATCACAAATCCGAAATGTAGATCAGGTTGCATCTAAACAAACATCAAGAGGCTAATCGACATGACTATCATGCCGGTGATCAGGCCATAGATGGATAGATGGTGTTCGCCGTATTCACGGGCTGCTGGCAGGAGTTCGTCAAACGATATGAAGACCATGATCCCAGCGACACCTGCGAATGTTATTCCGAATAAAGTCGGACTCATAAAAGGTCTCAGTATCGTATAGCCGATCAGCGCGCCGACAGGTTCAGCGAGTCCGGAGAGAAATGAATAGATAAAAGCCTTCTTTTTATTTCCGGTGGCATAGTATATTGGAACCGATACGGAGATTCCCTCTGGGATATTGTGGATTGCAATCGCAACAGCAATTGCGATTCCAAGAGCTGGATCCTGAAGTGCACCTATGAATGTAGCGAGTCCCTCAGGAAAGTTGTGGATCGCGATGGCTAGAGCTACGAATACCCCGGTTCGATGAAGTTTCTGAAAATTGTTCTTCGCGCCTTCATCATTCAAGGCTTCCGGATTGTGAACTTCGTGAGGATTCTCCTCGGAGGGAACGAATCTGTCGATAAGCGCTATGAAGGCGATTCCACCGAAGAATGCGATTACGGTTGTCCAGTAACCCATCCTATCGCCCATGACGGAGACTAGACTCTCTTTCGCTTTGAAGAAGATCTCTATAAATGAGACATAGATCATCACGCCTGCGGAAAACCCCAGTGCCACCGACAGAAACTTTCGATTGGTCGTCTTACAGAGAAATGCGAGAAGGCTTCCTATGCCCGTCGCAAGTCCAGCAAAGAGTGTTAGGCCGAAGGCAAAATAGACATTACCCATTTCCATATTCAACCTCCCTATCCATAAGAAAAAGACGGACTGCATATTAGCACATAACTTACCTTTCGCTAAGGCCCTTATGGGGTCCGCTCAGTTTTCGATCGATCATAGAAAAGCATTCGAAACCTCTTCGCTTACGGGGAGGGGTGATCGGCGTACGGTGTCGTTTTCGGGTTACGGCCCGAAAACGCACCTCATCACTCGGCCAGCGGATTGTTATAACCATCGATGCGCCGGCCTCCGTGACGCCACCGATCACCCCTCCCCTTACGCCGCGAGGTTTTGATATATTCGCCTGACGCGAGGGGTGGGTGTTTGTGAGGCGTCTCGGAGGTGATTTTATCGGCCGGGATCTGGTTAATAAAATTACCGAGAGTCGAGGCGCCGTTTTGGGTCGACCCAAAACGGACGCCGTACTCACACACATCCAGCCCGGGAGGAAGGCGAACATGAGATCGCGAGGTTAAGTTTGAATGGTTATGAGTCCTTTTGAATCTTTTTCGATATCGTGATATCGTCCAGACACTGGAGGTCGTTATGTCGATTCTGTCAGCTACAGTTTTGCTGCTGCTCGTTCTCGATCCGCTTGGAAATATTCCCCTTTTCTTAACAGCATTGAGAAAAGTGCCAAAGAGAAAGCGGAGTAAGATAATACTCAGGGAGTCGCTCATCGCGCTTGCGATCCTCGTCTTCTTCCTCTTCTGCGGTGGTTATATATTGGATCTTCTGAAGCTCGATCAGCCAGCACTCGGTGTCTCAGGTGGAGTTATACTGTTTTTAATCGCTATCAAGATGATCTTCCCGAGTAATAAGCTCTCAGATAGCGACTTGAGCGAGGAACCGTTTATCGTTCCTCTGGCAGTTCCACTGATCGCGGGGCCATCGGCGATTGCTACGGTTCTGCTCTTTACCGCCAGAGATCCAGCGATGTGGTCGAAGTGGCTCTTAGCGGTCGTGCTCGCGTGGGCGGTATCGACCTTCGTGCTCGTCCTTTCATCGTATTTCAATAAGGTGCTCGGTAAGCGAGGGCTGACGGCGATAGAGAGGCTTATGGGAATGATCCTTGCGACAATTTCGATACAAATGCTCATGACCGGAATAAGTCAGTTTTTAAAACTACACATGGCAGGGCGATGATCAATTTGGAATCTGTCCTCCGATTCCTAGTTCCGCCTTGGCTCTATCCAGAAAACGCTGATAACCTCTAGGTAGGGATCTCCTAAAATCATAGAATGTAGATTTGTCGCGCGGTTTCCAAGTGTGGCGTTCACCGCGTAAGACGTAGGCCCACCACTCGGGGTAACTCATCGACTCCCCTGCTTCGAGGGCGGCCTGCACGCGTTTAATTCTGGCATCCTGTTTCGATGTGAGTTTCGGATCTGTGCTCGGCGTCTCGCGGCGAATGACTCGTGATTCAATTTCTTCCAATTCATTCCTGAACTGTGCGGAAAGCTTTTCCTTAAATCGATTATATTCCCTTACGGTGATTCTAGGGTCTTTACCTTCGACCTGATCACCATAGATGAGATAACATTGCCACACCTTAGAGATCATCACTTCTCCAGCTTGATCCGCCAGTCTCGCTCGCTCCATCCTCACCAGCTGCCTCTCGGTGATATTTGAAAGGGCGGTAGACTCTGCTGCTTCGAGCCTCGCTAACCATGAGTAGGGGAGGCCATCCTTGAATCTACTGTAAGTCGTATTGTCACTTATTTTTGCAAGATCCCTATCCCCCCAAAGGACTAGCGCACGCCATTCCTGATTCGTTAAGTTATCATAAAAGAGAGCGTAAAGCTCTGCCCTCAACACTCGCCCTTCATCTGTCACTGAACTCAATTCATCGTGGCTCTTTTCAATCGATTCGACATACCGCCGGTATGGTGCTGCGAGCGATCGTTTAAATCTAAGATAGAGCCTATGATCGGACGCCGTCCTCTCATTAGGATCGCCCCTCAAGACGTATGCGAGATATTCCTCTCTATTCATCCGTGTATCACCTCTGTCGTACAGTTTGATGCGATGAATCTTATCCATCTGACTGCGCGTAGGTTCCCAAGTTTCGGTGCCGGTTCTTCGCGGTCTATGTTGATGAAGTCTCAAGTGCGACGGCGTCAATCTATGGCCGGCTTGCGCCATTCGCAGAAAGACCATGTACGCGCTCTCCTTCGACAGCTCCGTAATGCGGGATATGGTGCCAGGAATTTCATCATCGCTATAGCCAATGCCTTCCAGCGCGGCCCATCCTAGCGGAAGATGTGTTAAGGAATCCTCCACATGCAGATCGGTATTTCTAATGATGTCTAGAAGTAGGCCGTGGGCGATGTCAGGTCCGACCGTCTTACTGGTTAAAAAGTTTAAACCCGATGCGAGGGAAGTCGCCAAAACGGATGGAGAACAT
>CAYWIG010000256.1:0-3816 GCA_964458295.1 uncultured Myxococcales bacterium | reverse complement strand
GATGTATCGACTGCAGCATCGAATGTGTAAAGAAATGAACTGTCGACGGAGACACCGCTCGTACCATCAAGGTCCTCGAGCGATATGGGGATGCTCGAGGGTGTCGTCGGTGAAGAGCCTCCGCAGGATTGGAGGGTTAGGAAAGTTGTAAGGATAACAAGTAAATATGAGATTTGCTTCATGGGGATGCCCCTTATTTGAACAATCACGATACTTGATTTCCTACGTGCGGTCAAAATCTAACATTGTACTTAAAAACACTTGTATTTTCGGTCGGTTTTGATTTTTATGGGCGCTTGGGGGGTGAGGTAGAATGGCAAACAGAGATATTCTAATCAAAAACGCATGTATTCTAACAGGTGATGGAAAGGTCTATCCGAATGGATTTGTTCAGCTGAAGGGTTCGAGGATACATGCGATCGGAAAGCTGGCATCTTCAAAGAAATCGAAGGGTACGATCGTCATAGATGCCGGTGGTAGATACGTGATGCCTGGATTCATAAATCCACATATGCATCTCTACAGTTCCCTCGCTCGTGGCATCTCCGTGGGTAAAATGAAGAGCTTCGGAAAGGTGCTTGAGGGCTTATGGTGGAAGCTCGATAAGGCGCTCACCCTTGAGGATATATTCGTCAGTACAATGGTAGGTGGAATCTCCGCTATCAAATCCGGTGTTACAACCCTAATTGATCATCATGCGAGCTACGGTACTATTTCAGGATCGCTCGGTGCGATATCGGAGGCTCTGTCCAGTATTGGGCTCAGGGCGTCGACGTGTTTTGAACTTTCCGACCGATGTGGCGCTAGCGCTCGGGATGAGGCGGTAGCTGAGAGCGGACTATATCTGGAGAGCCTTAAGAACTACATCAATGACGATCCGGAGTTTCTCTTTCGCGGGATGGTCGGCCTCCACGCATCGATGACTTTATCCGATGACACTTTGGGTCAAGCACGTGAGCTTATGGATATTTACGGCGTTGGCGCACACGTTCATGTAGCGGAAGGTGTCGAGGATGTTCAGACGACGAAAAGAAAATATGGAACGACACCCGTCAGGCGTTTTGCAAAAAGTGGAATTCTTGGAAGGAAGACCCTCGCCATTCACTGCGTCCACGTCGATGACAAGGATATCGCTGCGCTCAAAAAAAGTGGAACGTATGTAGTGCACAATCCGATGTCCAACCTGAATAACGCCGTGGGTATCGCCCCGATTCTCAAAATGGCGAAAAAGGGTATACCGGTTGCAATCGGAACGGATGGAATGAGCGCGGGCGTATCTGATGACATTCGCCTCGCATCCGTCCTGCATAAGCCCTCCGAGAAAGATGCTCAGGCTGGCTGGGGTGAAGTTGAGAGTGCGGTATGGGGCGTCGCTCCGAAGATCGTCTCGGATATGTACGGCTATAGCGTGGGCGTTCTAAAGAAGGGCGCTGCGGCAGACGTTATCATCGTAGATGCCGTACCGCCAACCCCCGTCACGAAGGACAACGCATGGGGACATGTCCTCTTCGGCGTTTTGAATGAAGGCGTTAGAACGACTATAGTCGCCGGCAAAATCCTGATGCAGGATTTTGAAGTTGTGGGTGCTGATGAAGAAAATCTGGCAAAAGCAGCCACTGGGCTGGCTAAGAAGTTGTGGAGAAAAATATGAAATCCCAAATAACAAGCACCCCGCCTGCCTCGCAAGCTCGGCGAGCGGGCAGGCAAATAACAAATAAATTCCAAATTCCAATGACCCAAACGTTTCGGTCATTCGGTAATTGAAATTTGGTATTTATTTGAGATTTGGAAATTGGAATTTGAAATTTAGCTATAGTACATTGGAGGAAAGATATGGGTAAAAATTACATATGGGGTCCAACGTTCGATGAGATGCTGCATCCATCCAAGCTGCCATCTGGCTTGCGCAAGGAGGCTTTAGAGGCTTTGGAGGGAGATCCTCTCTCATCTCTGAATCTTTATAATATTACGTGGCGCGATGGGGAGGATAAGATCCGTCACGTCGTTCTGCCAAAGGAGCTCACAGGAATCGATGCCGAAATTTGTGTTATCACCGGAAAGGGTTTTCCTACAGGAAGCCACAAGGTCGGTGCCACCTATTCGTGCACAATTGAGAAGCAGATAGCCGGCGACGTTGAGCCAGGCAAACATCGCCTCGTATGGCCATCCACCGGCAACTACGGTGTCGGAGGGGCTTTTGTCGGCGAACGCATGAACTACGATTCGCTCGTAATCCTTCCTGAGGAGATGAGCCAGGAGAGATTCGATAAGATCACCTACTACGGTGCGAAGTACGTGAAGACGCCTGGGTGTGAGTCGAACGTCAAGGAGATCTACGACAAGACACACGAGCTCAAACTCGAACCGAATACGATCATCGTCAATCAGTTTGCGGAGTTCGCCAACTACAGATTTCACTTTTATGTTACAGGTAACACGCTCCTCGAGCTGTTCGATGAATTGAAGGGTAAGGGTCTCGGTGAAAGGTTCGCTGGGATTACATCCTCGATGGGCTCCGCTGGCACGATCGCCTCCGGTGATCGGGTGAAGCAGGTGCATTCAGGGTGTCTTGTCGTTGGCCTCGAGCCAGTGCAGTGCCCTACACTCTATTCCAACGGATTTGGCGGGCATGACATTCAGGGTATTGGCGACAAGCACGTCACCTGGATTCACAATACCGACAACATGGATGCGATGATCTGTATCGATGAATGGGATTGTAAGAAGGGTATGCAGTTGATTCATGAGGACGCAGGTGCCGAGGTTCTCAGAAAGAACGGGGCGGATGTCGAAGGGATGCGCGATCTCTTTGGAATCTCCGGAATATGTAATATACTGGGCGCCATCAAGACGGCCAAACATTATAAACTCGGTAAGGGTGATATCCTCTTCACGATAGCGACCGATTCGATCGACCGATATCACAGCGTGATGGAGCAGATGAATCAGCAATTGGGAGAGATGAATAAGGAAGAAGCAGAGGAGAGACTCCAATCGATATTCCACAGACAGGGGACCGATTATATCCGTGAAGGCACGGAGCATGCGAAGGACTGCTGGGCGAATTTGAAGTACTACACTTGGATAGAGCAGCAGGGGAAGGCGGTCGAGGAGCTTCGTGCTCAGCGCTCAGGGGAATATTGGGTCGAGCATCAATCTTTGATTGAAAATACCAATCAGGCTATTCTCGAAAGACGCAAGTTCTAGAATTCAAAAACAAAAACTACCTGGTAGTTTTTGTTTTTGTGAAATATATATTGCTAATCAAACAAAAACTACCAGGTAGTTTTTGTTTCTGCTGCCATGATTCTAATTAAGAACGCCACAATATCGACAGGTCACGACAACGATACTGAATGTGTACATATCGTCGTCGGTGGTGGACGTGTAGTCGATATAATACGCGGTGAATTGCCGAATGGCGATTTTGATGAAGTTGTGGACGCTGATGGATTCCTCGTCCTTCCAGGTGCGATAGATCCCCATGTTCATTTCGATACCCCAGGATATACTGAGCGTGAAGACTTCACGCACGGTTCCATGGCCGCAGCGGCAGGTGGTGTGACATGCGTGATCGATATGCCCGATACGAGCGTTCCGCCGGTTACCGATCGAGCCAAACTCAACTCGAAACTGAAGGTTATAGGCGAGATGTCGGTTATAGATTTCGCCCTCTGGGGCGGAGTCTCGGGTAACTCGTTTCGCACCAACGGCTGGCAGAAGAATATGCAGGGGCTAAAGGATGCCGGTGTCGTCGGTTTTAAGACCTATCTGCTTTCCGGATCAGTTGCGTCGTGATGCGCTGGACCTGACTCT
>CAYWIG010000255.1:0-3834 GCA_964458295.1 uncultured Myxococcales bacterium | reverse complement strand
TAAACTCGAATAAACAGGTGAGAGTTAGTGCAATTGAATTTCATCGCCATATAACCGCTTCAATCCCCATGGAACGTATCTTGCCCCCGCTCCAATTGCCAGGATTGGAACAGGTCCACCCTCGCCGCGCATCCTGTGCCTCTGGATTGCCCTCTCTACCGCAAGAGGCAATGGACCGAACGCCGTATTGTCAAGATATTGCCTGGCGCTTTCAAGCGTTCGGATATCGTTATAGCCGGTACGCATTCTCCTCAATTTCTGAGTAAGACCATGAGCCGTACTTCCAAGCTTAAAGGAGGATCCCCCTGGCTCAGGGAAATTTGGTTGAAGCAAATATCGAGTAAATCGACTGCACTCCATCAAAGCTGCTTGCATGGATGCACCAACGTATGGAGACACAGGAGCGACACCGCTCGCAACAGAAGGAACTAATACGGGTGATAATTGATAGTTCGTTGTAGGTGCTACTGGCATTCCCTATACCCTTTCGAGAATTTCTGTCCCTCAATATAGTTTTCGTCGTAATTTCAAAGATGTTGCTAATTATTTGAAAACATGAATTTTTCAAGAACTTATCGAAAAAATTGAAGAATTCTATGATTCCCCTTGAAGATTCCTCTTAAATCGCTTAATAAGCCCGCATGTCTTTCAAAGGATTCACAGAATTGGTGCCACTTTCCGGCTATACGACGTTCAGGATTGGCGGACCGGCGAGATATCTCGCCGAGGTTTCGTCACCTGAGGATGTCGTCGAAGCAGCCGTAACTGCCCGAAATATGGGGCTTTCCTGGACTACCATCGGTCATGGTTCGAACATCTTGGCCAGCGATGATCCGATCGATAGGGCCGTGATTGTATATAGGAGCAAAACCGCTCCGAAGATTCTGGATGATGGTAGAGTCGAGGTGTCAGGTGGCTATCCCCTCCATAAGCTGATTGAATTCCTGGTCCTCAAGGGCCTTGGAGGACTTGAAAAGCTCGTGGGAATTCCAGGAACTGTCGGAGGGGCCATCGCTGGAAATGCTGGAGCTTATGGGACGTGGATCAGCGAACACGTCGAATTGCTCTCCGTCCTCAACGGGGATGCTGACGAGATCACCAGATCGCAGGAGGATTGCTCGTTTGAATATCGCGACAGCGTTATCAAACGAAAGGGTGAAATTATTTTAAAGGCTACACTTAACATGCGCCCTGAAGATTCGGAGGTTCTGAGAAATGAGCTGGCTGCGAAGATCGCTGATAGAAGACAGAAACACCCCGACCCAGAGCGCATTCCAACTGCAGGTAGTTTCTTTAAGAATCCTAAGAGCCCTGATGGAAAACGAAAGGCGGCCGGTGAAATGCTTGAAAAGGTTGGCTGCAAAAAACTCCGTGTAGGCAACGCAAAGACCTGGCACAAACATGCAAATATAATTGTAACCGATGGTCCATCGACTGCAATCGATATCAGACAGCTAGCCCTTCAGATGACCGAAAGGGTCTTAGATGAGTTTGGTATAAACCTCATGCCGGAAGTAACTTATTTGTATTAGAGGGATTAACGCTTCATCGTCTGCCAATGAATATCCATGAGCGCTTTGTTGTGTGCTTCAAGAATCTCGGGTATCGTTTCCGGACCGTCAGGAGCGATAAAAAGCCTTTGAAGCCATTGTGCCACTATAGCGCTTAGGGGAATTCCGATTTTCAACCTATGATCCACAACATTTTTTACGATGTGCCGGGTCAGGACTTTGAAGGCTTCACCACCTCCTGATTCGCCATCCGAGAATTTAATACCCAGCATTTTATATGCGAGAAATTGCATATCGACTCCAAGATCAGCACGAAAACCTTCAACCATCCTGCCAACTATAAACTCGAGATGATGTGGGGCAAAGAGTGCAGCTGGGAAATAGACCCCATCATAACTAAAACGAATCATCGAGACGGTCTCCAAAAAATCAGGTGCAACCTTCCCATTTCGAAGATCGGCAGCCCTATCAAAGAGAGGGGCTACCTCCACATCGTCTTTGCGCTTTCTGACCCATACGTAATGTAGAGATTGATTGCTGAACGGATGAGGATCCTGATCCGCTATATGACGAATGGTAACATCCAAACCGCCTCGTCTGAAAACCTCAGGCCAGGCCCTTGCCAACCTTGAAAGCTCACGATGATGGGCGTTATCAAACCACATCAGAAAGATCTCACCCCCCACGCGAGTTGCGTCGAGAACGTTTTGGAGTATCCCTATCTGATCCTTACCATATATACTGCTAAAATATGCATATGACAGTTCAAACGTGTTCGAAGGAAGATCCGCCTCTTCGACTCCTGAGGCGGGCAGTTCCACATCGATTGCGCCTTTTGCCCTGGAATATTTCGGAGACTGCTCATGGGTAATTATTTTATCACCGAACAGATATTTCAATCCCCATGCAACCCATCTCTGTCCAGCACCGATCTCCAGTATCGAAGCGCCCTCACCGCGTCTCCGCAATGAGTTTCTTACGATAGCACGCTCGACGGCTAGTGGAAGTGGACCCAGGGAATCATAGGTCGTGTATTCAGTCACGTCCCTCAGATCACGTTTATCGTTAAAACCTCCGATCAGACGTCGAAGGTTTTGAACTACACCCACAGCGGTATTTCCACCAGAAGATGATATATGGGAATCGTCAGGATATTCAAAATCATTTACAAATTGTGTCAGCTTTTGAACATCGCGTACACCCATAGCGGACGCCGTTACTACCTCGGGAGGTAGATTATTCCATACATTGACAGCGGATATTGCAGGACCGTGCGTACCCACAAAATACGCTAAAGTCGCAGGTACAACTGTTTGCGGTTTAAAAAGGGGGGGCAAAGTTGCCGTATTATGAACTGCATTCATCATGCCCTGATATCGTCCGTCCCTTTAAGAAGTTGCTATAAAAATAAGTCAGTCACGAATACGCTTGGATGACATAGCTCGACCTGATGGACTATCCTTGGACATGGAGATGAGAGCTTGAACCTCGTCCGGTCTCAACTCACGCCATTTCCCCGCTGCCAACCGACTCAATTTGACAGGCCCGATGGATATTCGCTTGAGACTTCTAACCATGTATCCGATAGCCTCAAACATCCTTCTGACCTGTCGATTCTTGCCCTCACGAATGCTGATTTCCAGAAGAGAATTATTCGCTTCCCTGCTATGAACCTTTACGGTCGCTGGAAGTGTCTTACCACCCGGGATCTGAACACCATGTTTTAGTTTAGCAATGTCATCATTCGATGGCCTTCCCTTCACCCACACTCGATACGTCTTCCAAATTTCATGTTTTGGATGGGTCAATTTATTTATAAAATCGCCATCATCGGATAGAAGGATCAATCCTTCGGAATCAAAATCAAGACGGCCGATCGTGTTAAGGCTCTTCTTGAAATCCTTAAGATCATCCCAGATAGTCGGCCTACCCTCGGGATCGGATTTTGTAACGATCATATGTTTCGGTTTGTGATATGCGAGGTACCTTCGCTTGGTGGAAATGATCAATTTCTGGCCTTTGAGTTTTACTATATCGGTGTACACATTCACGAGTGAACCGAGTTTCGTGACAACCTCATCGTTTACAGTTACGTCACCACGTTCGATCGCCTGCTCAGCCGCCCTCCTCGAAAGCTCACTCGATAGTGCGATCATCCTCTGCAGGCGCATCCGTTGCGGAAGTTTCATCTTCGGTGGAGGTCCCTTCGGCCTCCTGGGCCCACTCCTCCCCCTGCTGAACTTCCCCGCCGGTCTGTGACTCTCCTTCGACTTGTGAAATTGCCTCCCCCGCATCTTCCCCCCCTTGAATTATATCCGGTATC
>CAYWIG010000254.1:0-3840 GCA_964458295.1 uncultured Myxococcales bacterium | reverse complement strand
TCTTGCCGGCATGAACCTCAATACTTCCAAAACTGCCAGTTTCGGGAATACAAACTCCGCAGGAGTTTGTCGGCTCGTTGAGTGCTCGGCGACCGTTCGATCTCACGCTATTTGTTTTTCAAAGAACATAAGAACAGTGAATAGTCGTTAGTCGTTAGTGAATAGTAGATGGTTTTATATTCACTAATTACTAGCGACTAAAGACCCTGTCCATCAATCGCTAAATTTGCCAACTGATCGGCGCGCTTATTCTGCTCGCGCGGCACATGCCCGATCTTGTGCGTTCCAAAATATCTAAGCAACCCAAAGGCCTCCTGGAAGAGCGGCTTGAGTCCCTGATTCTTAACCTTGTACTCGCCCTTGAGTTGCTTCACCATCAACTCTGAATCGGAAAAGATACTCACCATCGTAATGCCTATCTTCTTCGCCTCTTTGAGCGCCAGAATAAGCGCCTGATACTCGGCCTGATTGTTCGTCTTCTCACCCAAGTACTCACAGACCTCGCCGATCTTCTTCCCATCAGAATCGGTCAAAATTGCTCCAGCACCAGCCGGACCTGGATTCCCTCTTGCTGCACCATCAGTATAGATTATAGCCTCAGACATAATTATCCTGCGCAGTCGTTAGGCGCTACGCACTCCCCCGATGAATTTATATGATTAACCGTTGTTGAAACCAAACGCGTTCAGAATAGTCTTCTCTTCACGCGCCGATAATGCGGACATGATCTTTCTCGCCTTCGCGGAGGCACCTGCCTGCTTCAGCATATCGATAGTGCCCTCGCCCTTTTCTACCTGCTCCTCGCGTGCCAAGCCCATGGCGAGCTCCCGAAGAACATCCTTCACTTCATCCACGGTGACGCCACCCTTTAACTCTTTCGACACAGAGGGAAACTTCTCATTCTCCGCGAGATAGAGAAGAAGCTCGACCAACGTTTCCTTCGGCATTGTGGAAATCTTGATCATATTTCCCTCCTGAAAAAATTAACCTTCCGATCCATCCTCCTCCGAAGAGGGTTTTTCTGTAAAGATGAGACGCTGACAACTGGGACAGGATTTCCACTCCTCGCATCGCAACATCTCATTTAACAGCTGAGGTGGAATTCGCGTCGAACATCCGTGACAGGCACCGCCCTCCACCTTCGACAGAGCCTCAACATATCTCTTTCTTATAAAGTCATATTTCCTGACTATCTTCTTATCGAGTTTCGAAAGAATATCTGGCCGACGCTCTTCATCATCCTGCATGATCCTACGAACTTCATCCTCCTCAGCCTTCAACTCATCCTGCGCCCTCTTAAAAACCGCTTCCTTATCGGCATAATCCGCCTGAAGTTGCGTACTTTTTTGATTTAATTCCTCGGTCCTCTCCATGCATCTTAGGATCCTATCCTCACGTTCGCGATTGATGCGCTTTCCCTCCGAAAGCTCCTTTATCGCGGCCTGGTATTCCTTGTTTGTCTTGATGGCGTATAGCCTAGCCTCACGCTCGCGCAGGTGTTCCACCGATTCAGCCAGCTGCTTCTCATCCGTCGCTTTCTGATCTTCGATCTCGGCCAACTCCGATTTTATGGAATCCATCTGTGATTTGATGACATCGAAGGCATCTTTCGCCTCACGTATACGTTCAGGAAACTCCTCGATAATTCTCTGATGCTTATATAGGTTTAAATCGATCTCCTGTAAGCTCTTTAAAAGAGCCAACTGCTCATTATAGTCACTGGCCATCCAAATCTCCGAAATGTCAAAGTTTTTAGCAAAATTTAGCCTGTGTATGTACGATCTCCCGAAGGGATTGTCAATGGGATAGGAATTGGATTTTCGGACCAATCGCGTAAGATGGGAAAATACCAAGCGATTACACTAACAGCACAACATTCATAATCTTTTATGGATTTTGACAATAGTGGCAACTTATAGATCTTCTACATAGCGAAACTGCTGGATACGGGGCGAATTCGGGCCTTTCTGAAGTCGCGGCAGGTTGTAATCCGTCTTTTTGACACTCTATTCGTTATACTCAAACGTTGGCTTTTCGTACTCCTTCGGCAGCAGGTCGGATCTCATCCAGATATGGTTGAAGTTCTCATACTCTCCGAAAAGGTTGCTGAACCATCTACTGCTTTCGGTCTTCTCAACGCTGCTTGTTATCACACCCAATATAGCTGCCTGGCCTGGGCCGTTATGGGTTGTCGGATCATGAAGCACCATCGCTGCGTAGGTAGCCCCATGTGCAAACTCATGAATACCCTTATTTTCCTTAATGCCACCTACGATTTTTCCGGTTAATGGATTTCCCTTTTTCTCATCGTCGTAAACTGCAACCCATTTATCCGTATAGAGCTTACACCATCTTAGATCGACAATTAATTCCCCCCTGTCTTCACGACTTGCAGAGAGGGTCGCCAAATCTTTATGAAACCTTATCTGAATATCGTCGATATCATTGAGTCCGTACGATGATAAGTCGTTACCACCATAGTCACCGTCTTTATGATTCCAGATTGTTACGAACTCCACCGGCTTCTCACAGCGCTCCTCATTTCCACTATCGCATGGCTTCAATTCGTATTCCACCCTAGCGACCTTATCACCATCGACAAATAGATACACACCCATCGATGCATTCCCCCTCGCCCTATCTATTTTTCCAAAATCACATTGCAACTTCAGATCAGCGATAGTGCCCATCTCTGCAGATTTGATATTATCCACAAACATCTCCAGATTCTTTTCACGATCTTCGTAGCCAAGAGCAGCGCATCCGTCGGACACCTTCACGCTATACTTTATTTTATATCCTGCCGTTCCGGGTGGTGCTTCATAATTCTTTTTCAAACCGAAGCGAAGAACTGATGAATCCTCATTCAGCTCTCCAAAGACGAGATCGTCCTCAAGATTCGGTAGATCAAACACCTCATTTGAGATAAGCTCTTTTTTATCATCATACGTCTCTATGGAATAGCTGTGCCCATGCCATTCGTATGGGGGTAAGCCATCTGATACCCTCACCTCATTAGCTGGCAGACCATCCTGTTGTACGGGACCCACCTTCACGATGATAGGTTTCAGACAGGGATTCTCGGTCACCACGATATTCACAGCCTCGTTTTCATTCAAAAGGTCGTCTTTGACGATCACCCGAATTACTGCCGCCTTTCCTGCAATATATTCAGGTAATGCGAATATTATACTGTCCGAAGATTCCTTTTCGATATCTATGGATTGACCATTTATCTTGGCTGTCCATTCGTAATCGTTTCCGTTCCCCGACACCGTCGCCTTTATCTCACCGTTAAACTCTATCGTCGTTCCCTCCTCTATTGGATCCCAGGTGCCATTGGAATCATGATATAAATTCAATGTGGAATTTTCCTCTGCCTTTTTGGGGATCTTCTTTATCGGAGTATCGCCAAAGTCATATGTTGTGTTCTTATTTTTTTGGATCCTCTTTCTCACCCTATCGTAGGGTATATACCTGGAATCCGAGTCCGACACATCATCTTGGACCTCCTCCTCCGCAATGTCGTCGTCATCATATATCCCTTCTCCATCCCAAACCGGAACTTCATCGGAGCCAGATGAGAAGCCATCATTTTGATCCAAATCCGCTCCGGCTCCGCCACCACAACCTATCAGCGTTGCGATCAAAAGTATCATTATGGTTGTTGTGATTTTTTTCATTCTGAATCCTCCCCGTATTCATTGAATACTCTTATTATTATCGGTTAGGGAGTGATGGGGAGTTGCTTGAATGGTAAATAACCGGTATCAGCCAGCACACAAAATACAGTATAAGTATCTATATTTATTATCTATTAAATATATAAATAATATAATT
>CAYWIG010000253.1:0-3843 GCA_964458295.1 uncultured Myxococcales bacterium | reverse complement strand
ATATAGTCGAAATGTTCCTGAGTATAGACTCGTCTCGGAATGGTAAGCCTGCATAGATCGAGCGCTGGCCTTATATTTTCACCGGTATCGGGATCCCTCCCAGCAAGGCAGGAACCGATTTCAACCGCACGAATTCCACCCTCCCTATAGAGTTCAACCGCTACAAGCTGTGCGGGATACTGATCCTCGGGAATCTTCGAGAAGAAACGCCTCCCATCGATAAATACAGCATGTCCACCGATTGGAGTTACGATCGGCACCTCACGTTTCAGAAGTTCATTTCCGAGATACGCCGTCTGACCTATGCGATGCGCCAAGTAGCTCTCCTCCACGACCTCGTAGAGTCCCTGGGCCATCGCGTCCATATTCATTCCACTCATACCACCGTAGGTGTAGAAACCTTCGAATAGTATATCGGTTGGTTTCATCTCCTCATAGAGCTTCTCATCACGAAGCGCCAAAAAACCACCTATCGGAACGAGCCCATCCTTCTTGGCGCTCATGGTGCATCCCTGGACATGCGAAAACATCTCACGAACGATCGATCTTATGGACTTATTTTCATAACCCTTTTCACGGTTCTGAATGAAGTGTGCGTTCTCGGCGAAGCGCGCAGCGTCGAAGAAGAGTCTCAGTTTCTTCTTTCTACAAAAATCTGAAACCTGCTTTATGTTCTCCATCGATACCGGCTGTCCACCGCCTGAATTACACGTGACCGTGATTAGAACGTATGCAATGCGATCGTTTCCATACTTCTCATAGGATTTTTCTAGAAGGCTTAGGTTGATATTTCCCTTAAACGGATGTTCGACGGTTGCATCTCGCCCTTCTGCAATCGTGCAATCGATCGCACGGCCGCCGCGAAATTCGATATGCGCCTTGGTGGTATCGAAGTGCGTGTTTCCAGGAACGACCATCCCATCGTTTATGAGGACGTGATCGAGAACCTGTTCGGCCGCCCTTCCCTGATGAACTGGAATCACGTGCGGCATGCGCATGATATCGTGGATCGCCTCTTCCAACCTGAAGAACGACTCTGAGCCCGCATAGGCCTCATCTCCGAGCATCATCTGAGATAGCTGCTCCTGGCTAAGCGCCCCCGTTCCAGAATCAGTCAGAAGATCGATATAGACATGCTTGGATCTGAGCCTGAAGATGTTTAGGCCAGCATCGCGGACCCTCTCCTCCCTCTCCTCGCGGGAGGGGAGTCCGATCGGCTCGACAACCTTTATTCTGTAAGGGACTACATTTCTATGCATATTTTACTCCTCAATCTGGAGGTGAATTCAGTATATTATAGGGCTTCAATTCACAAGAAATTTTACAAAACGGACAAACGGACGATTTACAGTTAATATCAGTCAACCAATACAGGTTCCAATCCCTTGCTTCACCCTCAGCTATATATATAATGATACGCAAAAGGGGTGATTCCATGAAAAAGCTTATACGCATGGCCAGCGAGGCAAGAAAGAAGGCCTTTGCACCCGTTACAAAATATAAGGTCGGCGCCGCCATTGAAACGAAGGATGGGAAGATATTCACCGGGTGTAACATAGAACTTCCATCGTTTGGCGCGGTATGTTGCGCTGAGAGGGTGGCCCTCTTTAAGGCGATCTCCGAAGGATATCATAAGTTTAAAAGGATCGCCGTCGTGACGATAGCAAATCCCCCATCACCTCCATGCGGATTCTGTAGACAGACGCTCCACGAAATCTGTCCAGATATCGAGATCATAATGGCAAACACCAGGGGTAAAGCCGAAACGATTATGCTGAGCGAACTCCTGCCAAAGGCCTATCGAATGCCGAAGTAGCTTACCTAAATACCATTCCAACCCCTGGGGTTGGAATGGTCAATTTCTTTATATATCAATACATTACCGCCATTATACACTATCTACATTAATTATACGACATAACCCGCTGATATTCCGTAAACCGCATGGATAGAGGGCTGGAGCTGAATTTCATAATTTCTTGCCTTATACGCCTCCATATTATACGTCATTTATCACCCCCTTTTACGATATTGACATAATTTATAATATAAATTGTGTTTTTGAAAAGATAATTTTTGCGAATTTTTTTAGCAACAAAAACCGCAGGGCCCCGATAAATGGACAGAAGAAGGGATTAATAAAAAAGCGCTTTCAGGTGAGAAAGCGGGCAACAAAATGGAATATCTGACGATAAATCTAATGGAGGCGCATGGGGGACAAGCAATCCACATTTGATGTTGGGGCGGCATCTCAAGGAGGAATAATATGCTAGCAGGATCAGAAGGAATCAAACCTTACGCAATACTCGATCAATTTTCATTCGACGTTCTAAAAACCTTTCAAGAATGGGCATGCAAGAAGGATGGTGGAGTTGGCGCGGAGTGCGTACCGGGTAGTGAAGCCTATATTCTAAATAACGGATCAACGAGACGCGGAGATGGGAAAGCTATCGTGGCTGACAGAGCAACTCCCGATATGGTCACGACCGATCCTGAACTTAAAGTCGATGCGGCTGGTCTCGCGTATGCCCTGGAGTTGGATGCAGAGAATTATTATCAGTGTGTAAGCGACAAGATGATGACTACAACTCCTCCTGAGTCGCCACCACAAAGTCCATACGCCTGTTATGATCCCGTTGAACTGGCGCTTTTTTACGATCCAGTGCTCGAAGAGTGTAGAGCCACTTTCGTAGGAGACGCAGCTACCACCGCTACTCAATACATTCCAGCAGCCTCCGATCCAGCTACGGCAAAAGCTCTTTGGGACAAGGTTGTGAAGGGTCAGAAGGGTGACCAATACAACTTCAGATCAGGTCATGTCCTCGGAGCGTTGAAGGATACAGTGACTACCTTATCTGGAAAGATCCAGGATTTCACAGCAGGGACCACCGCTATAAGCGAAGATGGAGGAGTTCCCAAACAGTTCGAGCTGCGTGAAGCGGAGAAGAAACAAACCGCACTCAAGATCAACATCCTAAAGAATACAACAGCAGAGCCGGGGCAGAGCGCAGAAGATCAGTTAGTCTCTGGTAAGCCAGTTACAGGCGCAATCGACGATGTAGCCGCATGGAGAAAGGAATTAACAGAGGTTGAAGCACGAATCGCCACCCTCAAGAAGGTTGGAAGTCCTGACAAGCAGCAAAATGCAATGCTCACCTATGCAAATGCGATGATGCATTGTTTTCAGGATACCGCCCATGATCTGGGTGCCGATTGGAGAGCGCTGTCCGCTGGTAAGGACCTGAGCATCGCACCCATAGTTCAATGTGCTGCACCTACCAAGACGGAAACGGGAGAGCCATTATCGTTTACGGCAATCGACATCGCGATGAATGGGATCGTCCAGGGTGATTCAAGGAAGGTTGATTTTGCAAACCTCGTTCGCGCCATGAAGATGTATACCGATGCGGTAAAACTCAGAGGCACCTTTAAATACGTAATGAGCCAACTTCCCAAGGCAGCTGTGGATAAATTAGAGCAGATAGCTGCAGATGCGAAATCTGGAAAATTAACGCCGAAGAAGGCTGAGGAAGCGTTTCAAAAAGTTCTAAAGAGCGATGAGGTAAAGGCATATCGCGAGAAAATATTAAAGCTCAGAAGCGATGTTGATGAAAAACTCGGAGCATCGGACACTTTTCTAGGTATGATCAATCCTGACGATTTGGATCCTGTTCAATTTGAACTCTTTCTCTCGTTTCAGGGTATGTTGAATCACGAAAAGGAACTGGTGAAGCAGATCTTTTCAGGAGGAAAAAAAGAGGTCGAGCCAAAGGTTGCTGAGAAGAAGCCAGCAGGTAAGAAGCCAGCAGGTAAGAAGCCAGCAGGTAAGAAGCCAGCAGGTAA
>CAYWIG010000252.1:0-3845 GCA_964458295.1 uncultured Myxococcales bacterium | reverse complement strand
GATGCATAGGTATAAGAAAAGGATTACTGGATGTGGGAGTTTGTTTCCCGCTCTTTCGATCAGCTTAAAGAATTTTTCGATCATCATATTCTCCAGTTGAGTATATTAGGTTGTGTAGATTTGGGCGGCAACTGTACATCCTTAAATATAAAAATCAAATTTCGTGAGCTTTATTTTGGAATGATGGGAAATAGTGATAATTTTATAAGCGAGTATTCTTAAATAAAAAATGATTTTGTTCAGCAATCGGAACAAAAAAATACCCAGAGCGGAGGGGGCGGAACAGGGATTCTCCCGACATGACATGACTTTTTGCATAATCTAGATAAAAAATCTCAGCGGAGGGGGCGGGATTCGAACCCGCGGTACCTGTTACAGTACAACTGCTTAGCAGGCAGCTGGAATCAGCCGCTCTCCCACCCCTCCGCTGAGATTTTTGGACAAACAAATATGTTAAAGAGCAAAAAAGTCATATGTCATGTCGAGGATCCACGACGCCGCAAATGATTTTTCGAAGAAAAATCATGCGAACGTCGGGAGAACCCGCGGTACCTGTTACCCGCCTTCGCTGCAACCACTACCGATGACCCGCGAATAATTGTAAGGCGGGTAATCGCGCCGAAGCTTTAGCGGAGGCGGATCAGCTTCGGCGTGGCTTCGCAGTACAACTGCTTGA
Organism: uncultured Myxococcales bacterium; assembly: GCA_964458295.1. Taxonomy (GTDB): domain Bacteria; phylum UBA10199; class UBA10199; order 2-02-FULL-44-16; family JAAZCA01; genus JABGOS01. The sequence continues at coordinate 3,169 of CAYWIG010000252.1, read as the reverse complement.
GCCAGCAGCTGGAATCAGCCGCTCTCCCACCCCTCCGCTGGCGGCACCTATCGAAATCTTTCTGCACCTATTATCCATCTTTCAAAAAACTGCGTGCTTTTACAGTTAGTTACTCGATTTGTCCAGCCTTAATAAGTGTTTAGAAACTAGGGGGATTTCGTCGCGTCAAGAAGGCCTGGTTCGGTCTTATCACTATACGTCGGTATAAATAGATATAATGTTGAGATGTAAATTTGTATAATAGATTGCATGGATAAATGTTTGAGCAGAATTTTCTTATTCCTCATAACGGTTGTTACAGTAACGGCCCTCTCTCAAAGATGTTTTGCCAACGTATGTCCTGTAAAAAACGTCTCAGGTGTTCAATGTGTTATTCTAAACGCTCTAAGTCAGCTACAATCCGGCCAACCGCCTGGCTGTTTCGATGATCCGGCAAAGGCAGATCTAAATTGTGACGGAAAGGTAAATGTCAGTGATGTTACTATTGCGATCCAGCAGGCGATAAACAGCCCGCTCGATTCATCGTTGGATGCCAACGGCAATTCAATTGTGGATACATGCGAATCTCAAGTTACGACGACATGCGAAGACGATGAGTGGGTGACGGGTAAGAATATCTATGATCCGACGAGTGTTGGATCCGCATCACTTTTATGCGATGGCGATACATTTCAAGAGGAACCCGATAAGTGTATCAACGATGATATTCTGAGGGAGTTTTCCTGCAATCAAACAGGCGATTATTTTGAAACTCCACCTCAGCTAATCAGCTGTAATAAGATTGGAATGATATGCGAGGATGGGGCTTGCGTGTGTGGAGAAGGGCAATGTCCAAAGTGTCATATTCTATCCGTAGCAAACGGAAATTTCGATATATGCATGATCGGTTCAGATTATACCGTCTCCTGCTTGAACGTGGCCTCCCAAGATGTGCCGCAGGAGATTGAAAATTTAGATAACGTTATATCGCTAGCCTTTGGGATGTTTCATCATTGTGCACTTCTTGAGGATAAGACGGTGCGATGTTGGGGCCATAACACCTTTGGTCAACTCGGTAATGGAACGAAGGAGTCGATGATAAATGGCAATTACAGTCCGGTATTGGCTCTTGACGATAGCGTTGACCCCTCCGGCGAATGGACGAAAACCTTGGATGATGGAACGAAGGTTTTAAGCGGCGTCGAGCAGATCTCGGGAGGTGCTCATCATACGTGCGCACTGCTTTCCGGAGGTAAGGTTGCATGCTGGGGTCAATTTACAGCCGATCCTATAAACGCCTCCTATTACGAAAATTTTGGTGTTGAGTTTAGCTCTATCGAGGATCAGGTCACCCCCATGCTGATCGATGGGTTTGAGGGTGTAGTTTCCCTAGGTGAAGGTGGTCCGAGAAATCTCCACCACTGTGCGCTCATGTCTGATGATACGGTGAAGTGTTGGGGGATGAATTTTCATTGCCAGTTAGGTAATGGCGAAAAACAGGGGGATGTCGTCATTACACCGACTGCTGTTATCGGCTTGAATGGTGTTGCGATGCTAGCAGTTGGACATAGGCATAACTGTGCACTTATGAATGACAATACCTTGAAGTGTTGGGGAACGAATATGTTCGGCGAGCTGGGGACAGGCGAAAAGAACTGGTGTAAATCTGAGCCGATCACAGTGCCCAATCTTACGAATGTAGCAGATGTAGCGGTTGGCGGTTACTTTTCATGCGCGCTTTTGGAAGGCGGAGATCTCAAGTGTTGGGGGATGAATGATAGTGGAACGATCGGCAACGGTCTTTATGCACCATATTATGAATTAAAACCCGTCCTCTCTCCAACCCCAGTCGTGGGTTTGAAGGATAAGTCTATCCTTAAGTTGTTGCCATCGCATTCGAGGATGTGCGTGTTGTTGGGTGATGCTGTTGGGCAGGATGTGGAACTTCGATGTTGGGGGCTGGATTTCAGTAAAATCGATGAAGATGGAGAGAGGTTTACATTTCCAGTGCCGGTCAAATGCGAGCCTTAATTCTTGATTGTAATCACGATGAAATGGACTTTAAGCTTAAGCCTCAGCGTCGTCTGGAGATCCATCGGGTTTTTTCGCTATCAAAGTCCATGTATTTCTGAACGCGGTTCTAGGAATCCTGTGTATAGCGTCATTTTCGCCCTTCAACCACACATACCACTCGTTGGATTTGACCACCTGTCCCTGTTTTCCATCGAGTTCGATCTTATCGCCTTCAACCAAACCCTCAGGAAGTGGTGGAATATCTTTATACACGATTGTAGAATCTTCAGTGATCAGCCTCTTGTCGATGTGAAGTGTGAATTTGGTGCCGAAGGCATCCTCCTGTTCAACGCCAACGCTGAATTTGGTTTTTGTTACGACCTTTCCAAAGTGTTTTCCCGCGACACTGATGTATTGTCCTTCTGAAATGCCATCAAAAAAAGCTTCATCGGGATATTTTTCCGTAAGAGCTCGTCCGATTATTGTGGAAACCGGTATTGTCGTCTCGTATGGAGAGCCATTATCATCTACTCCTTCGAGAACGACGCTTGAGAAGGTTATCTTTTTCACCCGTCCACTTGCTTGCCATAGTTGAACGTAGTCACCAACCTCAAGTTCACCACGCAATTTTAAGGAGAGAGAGCTCCCAGCATAGCTCAGTAAGTTTTTGGATGTGAGTGCAACGATGGCTGCTCCACCTATGATTCCCGTAGCTACGTCACCGATGTTGAGCCCCAGTATTTTTATACCCATAAAGACAACCGCTCCCCACATGAATCTTCTGCCCCACCTAAGCCCTCTTCTTATATATTTTTTTGCGGGCGAGACGTCATCAGCTTCGAGAATCCTAACGACCTTACCTACAGCGCGATCCAATATGATGGCACCACCAACGATTGCTCCCATTTGAAGGATGGCCTCCCATGGTATCTCCGATATATGATTCGCCAAACCAGTTGTCTTGTCCGTCGTGGGTGCTGTCGGCACAGTTTGTGTTGTAGAGTTTGCTGAGACCGGCGTCTGTGCAACTGCTGCAGGTACTGTCGTTCCAAGAAACGCCCCAACACCTACACAAAATCTTGTGAAAAAGCCGGGTCTTCCGGGCAGGGCTGCAATGGGTATCACGGGGGGGGTTGGTACCTGAACTGGCAGCGTGGTTGCAGATACGAGATGCTGT
>CAYWIG010000251.1:0-3848 GCA_964458295.1 uncultured Myxococcales bacterium | reverse complement strand
GCCGATGCAGTTGCCACACCAATATCATGCAATTCTGCCGTGGAAAAATGCGGTTTTTTCAAATCGGTTTACCGTACAAAGATAGGATCACCTTTTGTAATTGAGGCCATGCAGCAGGCTCAAGAAGAAGGTACAGAACGGGTGGTAGGATATGAGGCCAATGGGGGATTCTTGACCGCGTCCCCCATTGAATCGGGCGGGAAGATTCTGTCCCCATTACCCACGCGAGACGCCGTGATCCTACATATCGCCATCCTTTTGCTATCTATTGAAAAAAATATAGCAATCAGCAAACTGGTCTCTGAGCTGCCACAACGATTTACCTACAGCAACCGGCTGAAAGAATTCCCCACGCAAAAGAGCAGCGCTAAGATCAACGAGCTTTATTCCGGGGATGAGTCAAGGGATAAAGAGACCATTGGGGCCATTTTCGCGGACCAATTCGGTCCGGTTGCCTCTTTCGACACCACTGATGGTCTCCGTATCATCTTCGCAAGCGATGAAATTGTGCACCTCCGCCCATCAGGCAATGCACCTGAGTTCCGATGCTACAATGAGGCTGCCACGGAATCACGTGCAATAGAGATGAATCAAATCTGTATGGATATTATGGCTGCGTGGAGATAAGGGTGGCGGGTTCAAGAAATGGTAGTTCCCCTGAATGCCTCCCCTTTCAGAAGTTTCTCAAGATTGTCGATATCATTTCCGATAATGATCACCTCTAATCCCAGCTGAGCGGCCTCCCTGGAAGCGATAGGATCGAAGGGCATATTCAGCCCAGGATCCCATTCATCCCCCACAAGTATCCGGAACTCCGGCCATGAAATGGCCGTCAGTTTTTTTGCGTCAGGGTCTTTTTTCGGGTCGGCGCTGTAAACATAATCTATATTGGACATATTGATAACCTTTGTCGCGCCAAATCTCTTTGCCAATTGCACGGCCCGCAAATCTGTTGAGCTTCCAGGCTCAAAACCAGCACCTATGATAACCCGCTTCGATGAGTCTATCAGCTCATGCGGGTCATGGATCACCTTTTCGTGAGCCTCTTCCCCGAAAATGGATCTGACCAGTTCAGCATTCAGCCAGGTAGCTGAAATACCGATCCAGTCAAGATCTTCTTTTGATACCTCTGCGATTTCTTTGGCGGCGTTCTGGTAATTCCTGCAGATCTTTCCGCCACCGCAAATGATCATAAATCGCGTCTGTTCCAATCTGAGAATGATCTCTCTGAACTTCTTCAGAAAGACCTTGTCGATCTCTCCCGGTACAATAATTGACCCCCCTAACGATATGACGAGCGTATCCATTTCCATTGCCCACTCCTACCTATCCCCGATTATTCATGATCAGGTGCGTCGTATAACGGTAAACCTTCTTCCGGCACATCCTTTAATGTCGGGTTCTTGGCATCTTTTTCGGAAAGGCCCGGGTTTTCGATGGGCCAGACAATGTCTATGGTCGGGTCTGACCACAGTATCCCATACTCGTCCCCCGGAGCGTAAAGGTCGGTGCATTTGTACATGACATCTGCGGTTTCGCTCAGGACGCAGAAGCCGTGGGCAAAACCTTCGGGAACAAAAAGTTGATGTCTGTTCTTTTCAGAAAGGAGTGTTCCCGTCCACTGACCGAACGTGGGCGAATCTCGTCTGATATCCACGGCAATGTCAAGAATTTCTCCGGAGATTACGTAAACCAGCTTCCCCTGCGGATGTTTTAGTTGATAATGAAGCCCGCGAAGGGTGTGTCGTCGCGAATGCGAGTGGTTCTCCTGCACAAATTGCTGGTCGAGCCCCGCCTTACCGTACTTGCTCGTGTGATAGGTCTCCATAAAAAAACCTCGGTCATCTTTAAACACTGCCGGTTCGATCAGCATGACACCCGGGAGCGACTGCTCAGAAAATTTCAAGGTCATTTTTTTCATCCACCGTATCGGAGACGATTTCCATCAGGTACTCGCCATATTCGTTTTTGAGCATATCCTCGGCCAATCTTTCAAGCTGTCTCCGGTTAATAAAGCCCTTCCGAAAGGCGATCTCTTCAATACACGCGATCTTTAACCCTTGCCTTTCCTGTATAGCCTGCACAAAACTACTTGCCTGCTGTAAGGACTCATGGGTCCCGGTATCGAGCCAGGCAAACCCCCGGCCTAAGAGTTCCACTCTAAGCTTTCCACGTTGCATATATGCCGCGTTAACATCTGTAATTTCGAGCTCACCCCGGGCCGAAGGTTTGAGATTCTCCGCTATGGAGACCACGTCGTTGTCATAAAAGTAGAGCCCCGGAACCGCGTATTTGGATCTCGGTTTCTTAGGTTTTTCCTCGATACTGGTCACCTTGCCATCAGCATCAAACTCCACCACCCCGTATCTCTCAGGGTCTCTTACCAGGTATCCGAAGATGATCCCGCCTTTTTTGAATCTTGCAGATTTTTCAAAAATCTGCGAGAGCCCGCGGCCGTGAAAGATATTGTCCCCTAAGACCAATGCAACATGATCCTTTCCAATAAACTGCTTTCCAAGGATAAAGGCTTGAGCCAACCCCTCCGGCCGGGGTTGTTCCACATACGAGAAGGAAAGACCAAACTGGGACCCATCGTCTAAGAGTTGCTGAAATCTTGGCAGGTCCTCAGGTGTCGATATGATGAGTATTTCCCGGATGCCCGCCAACATCAGCACAGACAACGGATAATAGATCATAGGTTTGTCATAAACCGGCATCAGTTGTTTGCTAACGACACGTGTAATCGGATAGAGCCGGGTACCCGAACCCCCTGCCAAAATGATTCCTTTCATAATGTGATTCTCCCCCCGTGCAGTTGTCGAGGTTTCATCCCCAACCCAGCCTCTCTGGTGTGGACCCGGGAATTCGATCGATTTGTCAAATTCTATTTTCCATAATGTTTTTCGATCCAGGACTGGTATTCACCGCTTTGCACCCGATTCACCCATTCCTGGTTGTCGAGATACCACTGGACGGTCTTACGAACCCCGGATTCAAGGGACTCCTCGGGGGACCATCCGAGTTCTTGTGTCAATTTGGTAGAGTCGATGGCATACCGGCGGTCGTGGCCGGGGCGGTCTTTGACAAATGTTATCAATTCCCTCCGCGGGTGGGGCAATTTGGGCAACGGAAGAGCATCCAGAATATCACAAACCATCTCCACAATGCCAATGTTTTCCATCTCAGTGTTGCCGCCGACGTTATAGGTCTCACCCCTCTTTCCGTTTTTCATGATCGCCCAGATGGCCGTGCAGTGATCCCTAACATACAGCCAGTCCCTGACATTAAGACCATCTCCGTAAATAGGAAGCGGCTTTCCTTCAAAGGCGTTAAGAATTATAAGGGGAAGGAGTTTTTCGGGAAATTGATAGGGCCCGTAATTGTTGGAACAATTGGAGATGGTCGGGGAGAGACCGTAGGTTTTGTGGTAGGCCCTAACGAGATGATCCGAAGATGCCTTTGAAGCGGAATAGGGGCTGTTGGGCTTGTAGGCCGTCTTCTCCGTGAAATAGCCCTCCTTTCCCAGGCTGCCAAACACCTCGTCAGTGCTGATATGGTGAAAAAGTTCAACTTGGCCCTGACGGTTTCTCGCCGCCTCCAGTAGTGTGAATGTCCCCACAATATTTGTCTGGATAAATGCCTCGGGCCCTGCGATGGACCTGTCCACATGAGATTCGGCCGCAAAATGACAGATCGTGTCTACCTCATAGTCGTCAAAGACGTTTGCCATCCCCTCCTTATGGCAGATGTCCCCCTTTATAAAGACATAGCGTTCTGGAAAGGCCTCTTCAATACCTGATAAATTCTCCGGGTTACCGGCGTAGGTAAGGACGTCCACGTTAATCACA
>CAYWIG010000250.1:0-3853 GCA_964458295.1 uncultured Myxococcales bacterium | reverse complement strand
CGATAACGTGCCGGATTGTTTAGACGGATGCCACGAGGATCCAGCTAAAACGGCACCCGGAGTATGCGGTTGTGGCACTCCCGATGTCGATACGGATAATGATACCGTCCTCGACTGCAACGACGGGTGTCCGACCGATCCACATTTGACAGAACCAGGTCCATGCGGTTGCAATCCTGCCGATGCCGATAACGACGGCACGCCGGATTGTACGGATGAATGCGACAACGATCCCGATAAGACGGAGCCTGGTCTATGCGGCTGTGGAGTCTCAGATGTCGATACGGATAACGACCTAACTCCGGACTGCACCGATGAATGCGACAACGATCCGGCGAAAACAGCGCCTGGCGTCTGCGGTTGTGGTATCTCCGATGTCGATACCGACAACGATACCGTCCCGGATTGCGATGACGGGTGTCCTACCGATCCACTGAAAACTACTGAGGGTTTATGCGGATGTGGAGTTCCTGAAACCGATTCCGACAACGATGGAGCTCCCGATTGCGTGGATGGCTGCATAAACGATCCCGCAAAAATCCTACCTGGCGCATGCGGTTGCGGAATTCCCGATACCGACAGCGATGGCGATGGCACACCAAATTGCAACGACGCGTGCCCCGAGGACATCGACAAGATCCTTCCCGGGGAATGTGGCTGCAACGTGCCTGACGACGATGCGGATATCGATGGAATCATGGGATGCAACGACAACTGCCCAAGCGATCACAATCCGACACAGGTCGATATCGACAGCAACGGAATCGGCGATGCGTGCGATCCGAACGTGAAGGAGATTCTTTCAGACATAAACGTAGCCGATATCGACACATATGACATCGGTGCCGATGATAACGACGATATCATTATATATGGTCAGAATCCATCGGGGGGTCCATTGCTGCTTGAATGTTCAGTAAGCGGCGCTAATCTCCTCTGCGGATCCGCCGTCACCTTTCCAAGTGACGGCCTTGCACCGATTGCATACCTGCCACAGTCGTATGGAGGCCTCGCCATCGCGACCGATCCTGCGGATGGAACGCCGAATGGAATCAGGAGATTCGATCGCGAGCCCACTCCAACGGTTCAGGACTACAGTTTTGAAGTAGTAGATATAGGAATTGCAGAGTTTGAACCAACCTATCCTTCTGGTATAACCGCATACGGTGCAAAACTCTTGATCACCGAAACGAATTGCGTCCCTGCACCGACTGATCTTTGTGACAAACCGGGCCTCATTCTAGGTTTCAAAAACCTAGCCTCATGGGGCGGCATCGGCAACCAGCTCTCTCCATTTGTGCCGGTTATAAACAGCAGGAAACTCACCTCCCTTGCGATAACACAGATCGAGCATCCCGTCTGCGAGGGCGCCATGTGCAACCTGTTGGTCGCGATGAGCGCTGGAAGCGGTGGCGACCACTCTGGGATTTCACTTCACGACCTGCAGGAAGTTGAAATGCTCTCCAGGGATTGGATTCCATTCACAGGGCCCGTTGGAAATGTTCAAGCTTACCCGTTGACCGAGCTCGACATCGTCCAGGGGGGATTTTGGGCAATCGTTCCGATGATGCTCCCTCAGAAGGGAATCAAAGCAGTAAACCTAGCTACTCACGCACAGGCAGACACGCTATTCAACAACTGCATCGAAGGCGGATCCCATATCACCGACGTCGCGATAGATTCGGATATGGAGAGCGATCCGGGCGAAGGAACCTTTAACCTATATCTGGTTGCAGGGGGTAGGCTCGTCTTCGTGACAATAAACAAGACTACGATGACCGGAACTTCGCCCGGCTACTACCAGATGCCCGTACCAGGAAAGAGGGCATCCGTCGCCGGCGGAAAGATATTCGTAGGTAGCGATGACAACAGGATCATAAGTATAGTTCCGGATGAGAATCTCCCCTTGAGCGCATGTAACTAAATAAATCTTGAAATGCGAAGCTCCCTTATTATCTCAATAAATACAAATAGTTATCTACTACATATAAATTCCGCCTTAGTGACAACTTCTACTCCACCACCAGCCGATAATTACTGAGAATAGGGGCAAAAACATCCCTACACATTAAAAGGAGCAAACCATGGGCGGACCCCCAACCGGCGTAAAGGCGAGATCAACCAAAGCAAACGCATGTGAGGGCATCTCAAAACTCACCGTAACTCAAAAAATACTCGATGAGTTTCCACAGTTGGCAAAATTAGGCTTTGGAGTTGGAGATAAAATTGTAGCCGGAAAACCATTCGACGGCATAGCGCATAACGATGGATTTAAGATAGGCACTTGCGACGGAAGCTGTACGTTGTCGCGTCCCACGGTTGATGCCACAAAGAGTTTTGGATGGAAGACGGAGTTCATCAAAAAATATTTTCCACACGAGCTTGGAACCCGAGCATCCCTTAAGAAGTCGCCGCCGGCAGAGCAATGCTATCAACCCTCCTTTACGGATCACATCGCACAGTCCTTTATGGAAGCTATCGGCGCAGCTGACGACGCAACACGAGCTGATTATGAGCTTACAGGAAAGATTGGAAAGGGAACGGCCACAGCCAAGGATTTAAAAAGAATTAAATCTTTTATCGAGAAAAGAATTAAAGCACTAAAAGTACAAAAAAAGGATACAAAATTCTTGGAACTCGGTTTAAAGCTCGTGGAATTAAGAATCGCCAAAGCCAAATCCATGCTTTCTAAAAAATAGCACTATATGCGCTGAGCACAATATCGGCTGCATCCTAACCCCCTAATCTTATTAGTTTTCCCCGGATTCATCCCTACCCACGGCGTTTATTCAAACTAACTCCTTGACTCTAAAGGGAAAATCGGATAGTAGCCCGCATTCGTCATTACGCTGGAAAGGAAGGGAAAGCATGTCACTCAATCAGAAGTACACATGGCAGGACTTTTTGAAGGAACACCCGGAGCACAAGGAGAAGGGCACGAAGCGCACGAGCTCCGAGGGTAAGAAGGCTTTCGAATCAGCCTACAAGGCCTATGTGAAGAAGTATCTCTCTGAACGTTCGGAGAAGGCTGACAAGTTGATCGAGAAGGCCAAAACGAAGCGCACAGGTCTTGTCACAAAGTCCAAGGACCTCAAGAAAGCGAAGAGCACCAAAAAGCTAAACCTCACCAACAAGAAGATCGGTAAGGTCGATGCAGCTATCGCTCGTCACGAGAGATTCAAGGATAAGAACAAGACGGTGCAGAAGAACTTCAAATAATTTTCCAGCTATCCAACAAGAATAAAGCCGACCCACTACGGGCCGGCTTTTTCTATGGGGAAACAAACTATTGCTACTGGCGATTTGTCTATTTTTTTGGAGCCTTCGGCTCGTCCGATATCTTCTTCGGCATATCACCCTTTTTGACATCCGGTTTCTTTGGTCCCGTAAATTCCACCGGCTTGGAAGGCTTACACGGCTTTTTTCCCTCCGTGCCCACCTTCTTCGTTACATCTGGGTCCTTTCCTAATTTTCTGATGAAATCACTTAGCTGTTTAGCTCCAAGAACTGCCGTCTTGGACATCAAACCCTTTGCAACCAAGTATTCCTTAGCAGACTTTAACTCACCTGCGCTAAAACCCTTTTTTCCATCCTCTGAAACCTCGATCTTCTCAACCTTTCCGATAATCTCAGATATCTCCTTGCTACTCATCTTCGCTTGTTTGCCAGCTACTTTTCCTATCATGTCAATCCTCCTTTTTTTGTTATTGTTCGTTTCTGAGTTAATTATCGGCAGGGAGATAGTGCGTGTTGTCCAGGGGGCACAATAAGCGTATACCGCGGTATACACCGGTCTGGAAAGGTGAATTCAAGTTTCTAGCGCACCACCTGGAGGAAATCATTGAAAACTTCT
>CAYWIG010000249.1:0-3866 GCA_964458295.1 uncultured Myxococcales bacterium | reverse complement strand
CAAGAAGTTTTCAACAACTTCCTCCAGATGGTGCGCTAGAAACTTGAATTCACCAACGTCCCCTATCGTGTACCGCGGTATACGGAATCATTTTTTTCAGAGTAACAAACTCCACTCAGATGACGAAAACTAAATGGGAGACATATTTAATATAAAACTCTTATTGGAGGGTGCGGTGCACTCAGCTGCAAACAGGATTCCTCAATTCGTAAGACCCGATGCGAATAACGTATTTGCGTTGTCGTCAATTCAGCTCAGCACCATCCAACACACGTGGACTGCACTCCAGCCTTTCAGAGCAGAAATCGCCGCCGATATTCCACTGTGGGGAATGTCGAGAAACTTGGCGGATAGTTTCCTCATTACAAATTCACCTAGTGAATTCATAACTCAATATGGAGAGGAAACAGCATGGAGCAATACTGTGATAGCCATCTTTAGAGCCAACAGGGCACTTAGGCAATCCCCTCGATGCTTTTTCAGAGAAGATGAGTTGGATCCGGAATATACTTCCAAAATCAATACCTGGCATCGATCTGCTGCGCTTTTCATCAGCTCTTTGTTGGCTGAACATGAAAAAAATGAAGATGACAGAAGGATTTTTGGAATGCTCGCACGAAGAACCATTGTACGTAGTCACATGTATTTCGATAATTACAATCAACCCCAGTACAAGAATCAGAAGATAGGAATGATTTCATTTAATTCACTCTTCGACCTTGATTTATACTTCGAGGATATAGGCAAACCTAAATTATCAGATAAAGATGAGCCGTGGGGTCATCATGCTCTGTGGTGGCCACATCTCTATTTCGAAGCTGGACAATTGCCTAACGATTATGATGATCCCTCAACGGAGACAGCTCACTCAGTCTATGGTACGGATTATGAAATGTTTAATATTGGAAGAAACAACTTTCATCTAAACTTTGCTCGAGGTGATAGTTCGTTTATGTCATACTATATGCGACCTTGTATGCGACGCTTCGCCAGAGAACATCCTAATTTGTACAGAGAACTAGCAACAAGACTCGATTTTCTATATTTGGAGACTGAACGCTCACCGGATATAAACATCCTCGGCCCCCTTCTATTTGAAGCATTTAAAATCATCTCCGCCTACACAGATCTTTATCCTGCTACCAAAACAAAATATCTTTTCGGCTAAGATATAGTTAATACACACCGTGTACATCATAACCATTTGTTATATATAAACATATCCACCACAAAAAAACGCGCAACATTTTCCCCCATAGACCGAAAAGGATTGGAATCATCAATCTATCCGGGGAGGGAAAGATAATTATGAAGAATCTATTCAAAGTAGGAACGATCGTTCTCGTTTCGATCGTAATGGTTGGAATGACATCATGTTTTGGCGATGGCGATGGCGGCAACAATCAGAATTTAAATCCAAGCGTCGTCACAACCAGTAAGGTTGTAGTTAAAGCTGCACTGATCGATGTGCTCTGGGGTCTTACGGATGACCCGAACGCCGATGCAGTCTGTGTGGCAAACTCCACCCTTACATTCGGCACCGACAATCCGTTGATGATCAAAAAGAATACGGAGCCGACGGAATACAATGAGGCCAACATCGTGGTCGTAGGAAGCATTCAAATTCCGCTGCTCGATAACGCAACTGCTGATCGCGCCCCTGAATGCGGAACGGAACCTGTAACATTCATCGTGACAGCAAGCGATCTAGCTCCGGTTGATATCGTATCCTCTGAAACTTCCACAACCCGTCAGAGCCTGGAATCCAAGGCCAAGGTCAATCCCACTCCATATCCCACCGGCTGCCACGTAAAGGCACACTTTGAGAAGAGTGGAAGTGCGTTGGAGGTGGATGAGGATGTAGAGGATGAGGATGAAGGTGAGGAAAACGGTGAAGAGGGGGAGTCAACTGAGGAAGATGAAGGTATCTCTGAAAATGAGTCGCTAGCGATGAATGAAGATATTGATGTGGATGTCGATAATGAGGCTGATGAAGATTCTGAGGATGATACTGAAGAAGAGACAGATGAGGAAGATGAAGATGCAGAAGACGATGAGGATGAAGATGGCGATGAGACCTCCGAAGAAGATTCGGAAGAATCCGAAGAGGAAGATGCCACGCCTATCTACTCATTGAAGCTGGTAATCGACTCGTATGATTGTTCACAGCAGCAGCCTAGCATCTTGGTACCGAGGAGAAATCCACAATACAACGACCCATCGACGGTACCTTATGATCCACATGCTCCGAAGCAAGCCAATCCAAACGCACCTGCGACGCCGACCTACCAGAACCAGCAGTAGCATCGAATTTAGGATTTTCGGCCCGATATCGACCTCGATATCGGGCCTTTTTTTATCCGTTGACATTGCCTTTTTCGGTGGATATTTAGGTCCGATAATTATATACTCGTTCACAAGCCTGGGGAGAAAATGCCTAAATTTAAGCTACTTACGTTATCCACCGCGTTAGTCTCTATACTGTTTATCGGCATATCGGCTCATGCCTTTGAGGAAAGCACCATTCCGAGCGAGCTTCGAGGCGATGGTGAGCTCACCCTCTTTCGACCCGTAAAGAGCGAGCGCGAAACATTCAAATATAGAAATAGAAATGGCGATTATGATCAGAAGGTCTTCGATGATATCGCCCATTTTTTTAGGTGTAGGATGACTGATGAAGCCCACCCAATGGATCCGAAGTTGATAGAAACTCTCGATGCTATCGAGGATCATTTCGCCGGCAGGGAGATAAAGGTCATATCGGCTTTCAGGAGCGTCGCGAGAAACAATGCCATGAGAAAGAAGGGACGCAGGGTAGCAAGAAGAAGCCTCCATATGGATGGAATGGCAGCCGATATCGAAGTCAAGGGGACCCCCAAGAAGTTAGTTAGAAATTTCGCTTATAAACTCAAACAGGGTGGCATAGGTTCCTACGGCAGACGCTCATTCATCCATGTCGACACGGGCCCGCTCAGGACTTGGGGATGGAGACCGACCTCAACGAGCAGATCCGCCGCAATGGCGAATAAGTAAAAGACTTCCAACGATGCAATCTAAAGAATAATGGCAATAAGTACCAGGCACTTATTGCCATTTATTGTTGTCTTAAATTGAATTAATTCAATCACGCATCTTTAGGCACAGCACCCGTGGACGATGGGATTACTACATGAGGACCTTTTGATTCATCGACCGGAGCAGCTGCATCCGTATCTGCACCAGATGCTGCATCCTTCTCAGCTAGACTAGCAGCTCCACCAAGTGGTGTATCCGCATTCAAACTTCCAGCCGCTTCATCATAGAGATCAAACCATGGAATTCCATAACCCTCATATTGTACCCGCGTAACGGGGGTCTCTGGTGTCGGTTGTCCCGTAAGTACAGCCCATTGTTCAGAGTTTACAGTTCGTACGAAAATACTGGCCGAGCGTTCCAGATCCCACGCTTCAAAACCATGTGGATCATCGAATATCTGCTGTTTCATCTTGCCGCCCTGTGCCATTCCCATCTCTTCCCCCCCCAACGTTGAGCACATCAAACAGTATACCACTTCTCTATTGCTCGGATCGCACTGGGGGTCTGCAAGCGACATGTGCAGAGCACTGATCGTACTTCTTATATGAGGCGACCAGAATTGAACTAACTTCTCAGGCTTCATCGCGTATACTAGAAGTCTCAGTCCTCCCTGATAGCCATCGCCAACTAGCTGCTCCTCCACCGAATAGCCGCTACCGAGCGGCATGGCCACGAATTGTCGGATTATATCCGTCTCACCCTCATCCTGACCTGCATTGAAACCATCCAACCAATATTGGGGATTCGGAGCTACCAAATAATCCGTTCCAACTCTGTTGAGATTACGGTGC
>CAYWIG010000248.1:0-3867 GCA_964458295.1 uncultured Myxococcales bacterium | reverse complement strand
AGATGTCCACAGTGCGTCCAGGCGTCATGAAGAAACTTTCGCGTGATGCAAAGAGGAAGGGCGTCGTCGAAAAGTTCGATGTCACCATCGACGAGAAGGATATCATCACGAAGCTCGTCGAGGTAGCCGAGGAGGCTAGAAAGCATGTAAACCTCGAGGACGCGAAGATCATCGTATCCGGCGGTCGTGGGATGAAGGGTGATGAGAACTTCAAGATGCTTGAAGATTTGGCGCAGGAGTTGGGAGCCGAGGTTGGAGCTTCCCGCGCAGCGGTCGACTCGATGTGGATCGATCACGATCATCAGGTCGGTCAGACCGGCAAGACGGTTCAACCTGAACTCTACATTGCATGTGGTATCTCCGGTGCCATTCAGCATCTAGCTGGAATGAGCAGTGCAAAGTATATCGTCGCCATCAATAAGGATCAGAACGCTCCGATACACAGCGTAGCTGATGTATCCATCGTCGGCGATCTGTTCAAAGTCGTTCCGAAGCTTACTGAGTTAGTTCGAGAAACGAAGGCTAAAAAAGATGTTCAGAGTCAATAGATTTGAAATATGAAGCAGGAAACACGAGGTATGATTTTTTCGTGCTTCATGTTTCATGTGTCATGTTTCAAAAGTGAGGATATTGAAATGACTATCAAGGTTGTCGGGGTAATCGGTGCAGGTCAGATGGGCAACGGTATAGCTCAGGTCTTCGCGGCCAGCGGCTATGATGTGGTGATGCAGGACATAAGTAACGACCTCTGCAAAAAGGGTTTTGCGGCTATAGAGAAGTCGTTAAATAAAATGGCCGATAAGGGTAAAATTACATCGGAAAATAAGGAGGCCATCCTCAAGAGGATCACCCTCACGCACAAGGTTTCAGATCTTTCAAAGTGCGATCTTGCGGTGGAGGCCGCTACCGAACGCATAGATCTCAAGCTCGAGATTTTTAAGAAGTTGGATGAGACGTTGTCGCCGGATGCGATTCTGGCTAGCAACACATCTTCTATCTCCATTACAAAGATTTCATCGGCTACGAAGCGGCCGGATAAAGTTATCGGCATGCATTTCATGAATCCGGTCCCGATAATGAAGGGCCTGGAGATTATCAAGGGGCTGGCGACGAGTGATGAGACGGCAAAAACGATTGAGGATCTAGGGGGGAAACTTGGCAAGACGATCGTCAGATCAAATGACTTTCCAGGCTTTATCGCGAATCGCGTTTTAATGCCGATGATCAATGAAGGCATCACGGCTCTCAATGAAGGAGTTGCTACGCGAGAGGATATCGACTCCTGCATGAAAGCGTGCTGCAACTTTCCGATGGGACCGCTGGAGCTTGCTGATCTCATCGGACTCGACACAGTTCTGGCAATTATCAATGTATTGCACACGGAACTTGGCGATCCTCGCTATCGTCCATCTCCGCTTTTGCGGAAATATGTCGAAGCTGGTTGGTTGGGAAGAAAAACAGGACGTGGTTTTTATGAGTATTGAGGAGGTAAAATTCCAAATAACAAGCACCAAATAGCAAATAAATTCCAAATAACAAACTTCAATGACCGAAACAGTTTTTGTTTGGAACTTTGGTAATTGGGATTTGGAGCTTATTTGTTATTTGGTGCTTGGGATTTGTGATTTGAAATGGAGGCGTTATGGAGTTAAAAAACATTCTTACCGAAACTAAGGCTCAAGTCGGCATAATCAAGATAAATCGCCCAAAAGTTTTGAACGCTCTCAATTTAGAGACGGTAGGGGAGCTCGAGTTCGCCATCAAGAAGATGGACGATGACGACAACACTCGCGTTCTCATTATAACTGGCGAGGGCGATAAGGCTTTCGTAGCTGGCGCGGATATCGCTGCTATGAAGGAGATGAGCGAATCGCAGGCCTCAGAATTTGCCGAGCAGGGTCATCGCTGCATGAATTCCATCAGCTATGCGACGAAACCTGTGATAGCCGCGGTAAATGGATTCGCGCTCGGCGGTGGAACTGAGCTTGCGATATCGTGCGATATGATCCTCGCATCCGAGAGTGCGAAGTTCGGTCTTCCAGAGGTGAAGCTTGGTTTGTTTCCAGGCTTTGGTGGAACGCAGAGACTTCCAAGGCTCATCGGGCCATCGCGTGCTCGGGAGATGATCTTTACCGGCGATATCATAAATGCAAAGCAGGCCTACGAATGGGGGCTTGCCAGCAAAGTCTTTCCGGCTGAAAACTTCATGGACGACGTTATGAACATTGCCGAAAAGATTGCCAATAACGGCCCCGTCGCCGTCTCAATGGCAAAACGCGTTGCAAACGACGGACTCGGAATGCACTTCGCAGATGGTTTGAAAAATGAGGAGGAGCATTTTTCAAAACTTTTTAGCACGAAGGATAGGATTGAAGGCCTTGCTGCATTCCTGGAGAAGCGGAAGCCCAACTTTGAAGGGAAATGAAATATAAGCACCAAATAACAAGCACCAAATGACAAATAAATTCCAATGATCGAAATTACAATAACTGAAAAAAGAGCGTTTTGGTCATTCGGTAATTGAAATTTGGAGTTTATTTGGGATTTGTTATTTGGTGCTTGGAATTTATCAATGAACAAATAGAGCGGAGATTAAAGATGGACTTTAAACTCAATGAAGAGCAGTTGATGATCCAAGAGATGGCCCGCAAGTTCGCGGAGAATGAGCTCGTGCCATATGCCGCAGACTGGGATGAGGAAGAGACGTTTCCCAGGGAAGCTGTTATGAAGATGGGCGAGCTCGGCATGATGGGCATTCTTATGCCGAAGGAATTGGGTGGTGCTGGTCTCGATATGGTCTCCTATGCAATAATTCTAGAGGAGATTTCAGCCGGATGTGCATCGACAGGTGTTACGATGTCCGTTCAAAACTCCTTGTATCTCGGTCCGATATTGAAATATGGAACCGAGGAGCAGAAGAAGAAATATATTCCAGATTGGGCCAGGGGAAAGAAGATCGGAGCGTTTGCACTTTCGGAGGCTGACGCAGGAAGTGATGCTGCAAATCAAAGAACTACAGCTGTCTTGGACGGTGATCATTACATTCTTAACGGTTCGAAGAACTTCATTACAAGTGGATCGGTCGCGGATGGATTCATCGTCTTTGCGATGACAGACATCAATAAAGGACATCGTGGCATCTCCGCATTTATCGTTGAAAACACCTTCGATGGCTTTCAGGTAGGTTCAATCGAGAAAAAATTAGGTATTCGTGGAAGCCCCACGACCGAGATTGTTCTCGACGGATGTAAAGTCCCGAAGGAGAATCTCTTGATAGGTGAAGGATCTGGTTTTAAGGTTGCTATGGGTACGCTCGATTCCGGACGCGTTGGAATAGCAACACAGGCGCTTGGAATCGCAAAGGCTGCATTCGAAACAGCAGCGCAATACGCCAACGTAAGGATCGCATTTGGAAAACCGATCGGGGCTTTTCAGGGCATACAGTGGAAGATCGCCGACATGGCCACACAGATCGATGCGGCGCGCATGCTCGTTCATCGCGCAGCGTGGCTAAAGGATCAGGGTAAGCCTTTCAGTAGGGAAGGTGCGATGGCCAAGCTCTTCGCATCCGAGATGGCGATGGATGTAACTAAAGAGGCGATTCAGGTCCTTGGCGGTTACGGCTATTGCAAGAGTCATCCGGTCGAACGCTACTATCGCGATGCGAAGATCACCGAGATCTACGAGGGTACGAGCGAGGTCCAGCGCATCGTCATCGCCCGCGATATAATGAAGCAGTTTAGTTGATGTCAATTTAGCAATCCAATTAAGCGTCCGACTGTATAGCGCAAGTAAAAGGGAGACTTTTTTGAGGTATATCAGTATGGCCTACACGTGGGAGGAGCGAACATGCAGAAGCATACTGAA
>CAYWIG010000247.1:0-3883 GCA_964458295.1 uncultured Myxococcales bacterium | reverse complement strand
TGCGTCCCAAAATGTGCGCAAGGCGCCCTAGAAGTCGTAAAAAAGAAAATAGAGCTGGATGGCGAAAAATGCGTTGGATGCGGCGAATGCGTAATCGCCTGCCATACTGACGCCCTCTCGATCACCTGGAGCGAGGGCACGAAGAGCGTACAGGAGAGGTTTGTCGAATACGCTAAGGGCGCGGTAAAGGAGATTCCCAGCTTCTACATCAATTTCTTGAATCACATAGCTCCAAACTGCGATTGTATGGGAATGAAGGAGAAGCCGATGTTGGATGACATCGGAATACTCGCATCCGAGGACCCGGTGGCGATCGATCAAGCCTCCTATGACCTTGTGGTGAAGGAGGCAGGCGATGTCTTTTTGAAAGCTCACCCTGGCATTGATGGGAGAATTCAGCTAGAATACGCCGAGAAATTGGAAATGGGAAGTAGGGAGTATGAGTTGATACAAATTAAGAATTAATAATTAAGAATGAAGAGTTGGAATTAAAAATTAAGAGTTATTGTTGTATTTTTCATCAATAAATTCTTAATTCTTAATTAAATTCTTAATTCTTCATTCTTAATTCTTAGTTGAAGGGATTGATTATGTTAAAAACAAATGAAAAATATCTAGTTAAGATCGCGGTCGAGGGTAAAGTTGCTCCTGCGCTTGCCTATCCAAATGAGATCGGACATGATGGAACGGTACATAATGTACCAGCGCTCGGTGGAATCACATACAATGTCTTCGTAGGCGATCCGGCCTTCGGCTGGGAGGCGGATCACGTCGAGCCGGCGGTATCGACAGTACTAAACCCTGAAAAGAGAACTGAGAGGCCAAACGTCGCCTATAACTTTCTCGCATGTATCGGAAACGAGGTGATCGTCACATCAGGAAAAGCTAAAGGTAAAAAGGGCGTAATCACAGGGCATCACGGCGGAGTGGAGCACGTGATAATGGATTTTGCGAAGTCCGTTATCGAAAAGCTGACCTGCGATGACAAGTTCCAAATTCGGAGTTTCGGACAGGGACTAAAACTTACGGACTATCCGAATGTCATCGTCAGCTCGCTCGATCCAGCCCTTCTGAAGAAACTTAAAGTTAGAACCAAAGGTCATAGAGTTGAAGTGGATGTCGCTGCGGTAATTCCCCCTGAACTCACAGGTTCAGGAGTTGGTGCTGTATGTTCAAAGACGGGCGATATGGATTTAATCACATCGGATGAGGGCATCCTCAAGAAACATAAACTCACCAATTTAAAGCTCGGTGACATAGTTGCCATCGCCGACTGCGATTCAAACTATGGCTGGTGTTACAAGAAGGGCGCTGTAACGATCGGCGTAATCATCCATGGAAACTCATACGTATCAGGGCATGGCCCAGGGATCAGCACGATAATGACGAGTGCCAAAGGTTCCATCTCAACCAAAATAAATTCCAACGCAAATATCGGCCGCTATCTGGTAATAGGTAAGTTTCGTAAGGGTAAATAACTGGAGAAACCTTGTTAATCAATATCCTCATACTCTTCGGCATCACACTCATCCCCGCATTTGAACTTCGGGCGTCGATTCCGTATGGAATTCTATCTGGAAGTGTGGATCTACCCTTTGGAATAAGCGTTCAGGGCATGGGGCTTAGCTGGCCTGTCGCATTTATAATCTGCGTAATCTCAAACATCATCCTTGGAACGGTGCTATTTCCGTTGATCGACCATATCATGAGAGTGCTCGAAAGGATTCCTTTAATCGGCAGACTCTGGAATAAATTCGTAGTGAGGGCACAGAGAAAAGTTCATCCCTACATCGAGAGATGGGGCACGATCGGTGTCGCCCTCTTTATAGCCGTTCCGCTGCCCGGCAGCGGCAGCTACTCCGGAGCACTCGGAGCCTATCTGCTCGGCGTCAGCTACAAACGCTTCATTTTGGCCAATATCATCGGTGTTACGCTCGCCGGAATTGCAGTTACAGTGATAACTGTAACCGGTCAGGGCCTATTCAAACTCATATTCTAATTCCTTTATATTTAGATTTTATCTGACCGTATCGCTTATAGTATATTTTATTTCGATTTTCGGATTACAGATGAAGCTTAAGAGTCAGCTTAAGAGTGTAGATTAAGAGTGTAGATTAAGATTTTAGAAGGATAGATTACATTTCTTTAGATTAATTATCATAGCGTATGATTGCCTGAGAGTAGATTTCATGTCCTCCGATTGATTGGCTGATATATATCCATAAGCACAGAGTATATCGATGATTGAAGCCACCTCAGCTATCGATCCTAATGATATATCGAAAAATCTGTTTCGTTCCTTCTTGCTCCGTCTACCGTTACCCTCACTTAAGTTTAATATTGCGCTTGATAAGGCGCGCTTTAGCTGATCCTCGATATAAGCGTTTCCTCTGGGTAACGATCCTATGAGTTCTGGCATCTGTTTTGCGAATACGATGAGCAACCTGTAGCATTTCAATCGCTGATGATTCATATCGAACCTCCTTATGTGGTTTATATTTTCAAGACCTCTCGCAAGGGTGGAGGCCTTGAAAATATAAAACACAAGGAGATATTTATGTTTAGTCATCAGCGGTTAAAATGCTATATGGTAGCGCTTTCGGTGGCAAAACGGATGCCAGAACTCATAAGGAGTTGGCCAACAGGGACGGCTTATTTGGTTGATCAGCTAAAGTGCGCCCTATCAAGCGTTATCCTTAACATCTCAGAGGGTAACGGCAGGCGATCGGTTAAAGAAAGAAGAAGATTCTTCGATATTGCCATCGGATCAGCTCAGGAGGTATCCGCAATCTTCGATGTCGCTGTAGCCTTTGGATATATGTCCTGTGATCGGAGTGATTATCTACAGGATCAGCTACTGCAAGTCGTCAAAATGCTATACAAGCTGAGATAGCAATCTTTAACCTTAATCTCAGTCTTAATCTTTGATCTCAATCCTGATCATAATCCTTATTGTCTGTTTGCATTGCACAGTTTTCCTTTACCTTTGACAACAGGCCTTAAATTCAATCACGACCAGCACATCTAATTCCTTGATTTCCCCACCCTTTCAATCTAGATTCAGCAGACCAAAAAGGGGGTAAAGATGTCCTTTAAAGCCGGCATATTTGATCTAGATGGTGTGGTCGTAAACACCGTTCCCATTCACTTCAAGGCGTGGAAGAAAATGTTCGAGGAGTACGGGAAGAGTTTCACATTCGAAGATTACAAGCAGAAGGTCGACGGAATACCGAGGATGGATGGAGCCAGGGCGGTTCTCACCGACCTATCTGAAGAGGAACTGGACAAGGCTGCCACGAAGAAGCAAGGATATTTTCTAGAGTGCCTCGAGACCGAGGAGATTCCCAAGTTCGATACAACTATCAAACTCATATTCGACCTACAGAAGGACGGTGAGAAGGTTGCTGTAATATCATCATCAAGAAACTGTCCACACATCCTAAAGAGAATCGGAATATACGATAAGCTGGATACGGTGATAAGCGGCGCTGATATCACGAAGGGAAAACCGGATCCTCAGATATTCCTCATGGCTGCCGAAAGGGTCGGCGCCGCCCCCGATGAATGCGTCGTCTTCGAGGACGCTGTGCTCGGAGTCGAAGCGGCCAAGAATGGAAATATGAGATGCATCGGAATAGACAGATACGAACATCCAGAGAGGCTTGCGAAGGCCAACATAGTCGTTAGCGACTTGGGCGAAATAGATATCGATAAAATCAAATCCCTATTTTGATAGATACTAACTATGGCCAAAAGCAAATACACCTGTCATTACGAAGATAGCTTTTCAGACAAAGGTTGGCTTATACGCGAAAAGGGTTGGGACCCTAAGCAACAATCCGTAAGGGAGACCCAGTTCACCCTCGGAAATGGAGCCATGTGC
>CAYWIG010000246.1:0-3884 GCA_964458295.1 uncultured Myxococcales bacterium | reverse complement strand
GTATTGGTTGAGAAGGTAGAAATGACTAGCCCGTTCGGCAGGCTCGCCTCGTAAAATATTTCTGCTATTCTCAATAAAATGCGAGGGGTCCCTTCGAAACTCCTCGGGGATTTTCAAATTCGCATCCTTCTTCAATATCAATAGGGCGGGAAAGTTGGCATCGCGTCTATAGAAGTGTGGTGTCTCGCCATAAAAGATCTTAGTCATAAAGAGTGTGGCAGCAGCGAACCTCTTCGCCTGGGAAGTTGTAGAATCGTATCCGTTGTTATCGAAATGGTCGTAGATCATCTCCAATGTATCGCAGCCAAGAAATATCGTCTGTGCGATCTCTTCAGGCAACTCCACGCTTACCATGCGGGCAATCATCGCGGCCACGAGCGGAAGTAAGACCTCACTCGGCGCATCGTTCTCTGGATATCGTATACTGTACATCCTGATCATTCTACTAAGGTGCCACTGTATGTTTTTAGGATTTTTTAGATCTACAGATAGGGAGCGAAGACCCTTCACCAACCTTTGTTTCTCCCTTCTGTTCAGATTTTCGTATCGTTTATCTCCCCCAACGGTAGCGAACTCGTCCAAGAAGTGTACGAGTTGAAGATCGTCCCTCCTGATCCTTGCAAATTCGGCGCGCATCTGTGGAATATGGCTCATCCTGAGCGAATCGCTTTCGATGACCGCGCTCCCGGACGATGAAGTGCCTGGCATAAACGGATAGAACGATGGATATCGACTTGAATCGGTTCCCCATTCACCTGGAAGCACCGAGGAATACACCCTCGGTGGAAAGAATGCGGGATGGGGTTGGAGCTGTGACATGGGCGCACCTGACGCACCGTAGCCCTCCCATGGCACAGCCTGCAGAAAGGCTTGCCATGTGGTCGATGCACCGGGACCTATCGTGCCCAACCCTGTTGGAATAGCACCTTTAAGAACCATTTTCTTATACCCACACACTTATCGGTGCAGTGACGGTTTTGTTGCGTTGTTTTTGGGAGTCGGGTGCCGGCTAAACACTCAGTGTTTTCAATTACTTAAATGCGAACAGGGAGAGTTCGCCACGCCTCCACAAATTAAACCATTGGACACCTCCAAGGTGTCCGATGGTCGTATCACCATGATTTTTAACCATTAGACACTTCCAAGGTGTCCGATGGTTACCGACCATTCTTCAACGAAACATTTTTTGGGAAATATCGCACAACTTTAGTGATTGCCTCCTCTATCCTGGAGGATAGTATCTCCGGATTAACGATAAGGAGCTAATCGAGATGAGCAAAAAAAGTGTTGGAAAGAAAAAACTACACAGAAAGAAACTTCTCCTTCCGAAAGGTTATAAGGAACTCCTAGATATCAAGGAGACGGAAGCGGCGATTAAATTCATCAAGGATTATTTCCAAACCAACCTATCAAAGTCCCTAAATTTAAGAAGGGTTTCAGCGCCGCTCGTCGTACTTAAAGACACCGGCATCAACGATTATCTAAACGGCGTGGAGAAGCCGGTGAGCTTTCGGATCAAGGACTTGAAAAAGTCAGGCGAGATAATCCAGTCGCTCGCAAAATGGAAGCGCCTAGCTCTTTCGGAATACAACTTTCAGGTAGACGAGGGATTGTACACCGACATGAATGCAATTAGGCCTGACGAAGTTCTCGACAACCTTCATTCGATCTATGTCGACCAGTGGGATTGGGAGATCGCCATTCACAGGAATGATAGAAATTTAAAATTTCTCAAATCAACTGTCAGAAAAATCTATTCAACTATCAGAAGGTCCGAGCGAGCCGTCTGTAAGAGATATCCAAAATTGAAAGGAGCATTCCTCCCTGAGAAAATCTCCTTCATCCACAGCGAGGATCTGCTGGAGAGATATCCCGATATCTCAGCACAGGAACGCGAGGATAGGATCTGCAAGGAGCTCGGTGCCGTGTTCATCATAGGAATAGGTGCTGACCTTGCTGATGGAACACCTCATGATGGACGTGCAGCCGACTACGACGACTGGATCACGGGGACTGACAGCGGAAGAAGGGGCCTAAACGGCGACATCCTCATATGGAATCCCATTCTAGGTCGCGCATTTGAACTCTCCTCGATGGGCATCCGGGTCGACAAAAACTCTCTCACCGAACAACTTCGAATAAAGGGCGAGCAGTTCAAGAGAAAACTCCCCTTTCACCGAAGACTGCTCCAAGGCAAGCTACCTCTTACGATCGGAGGCGGCATAGGACAGTCTAGGCTCTGCATGCTTTTCTTAAGAAAGGCGCACATCGGTGAGATCCAATCTAGCCCCTGGCCCGACAGAATGTATCGACTATGCAGAAAAAACGGCATCAATCTTTTGTGATGGGAATATAATATAACCATTAGACACCTCCAAGGTGTCCAATGGTTACAAAAAACCTAAACCACAGATTGTACGATTTGGTCAGATTGCAGCAGATAGTAAATTCTCATCAATTTACTTAAGAATCTACGACTTAGCACCGGCCTAGATAGTTAGCAACTTTCATGGAAGTCGTTCGATAATGCCGTGTTAGTGTGGAATTATTAGAGGTTTAGTTGTGGGCAATTCAATAGAGATAAACAGGGCTGCGTTAGAAGGAAAAATTGAGGGTCTAAGGACGTGGCTTAGAACTCCTAATTCCGAAGCCCAGTATCAGATTGATCTCTTCGGTGGCCAAATAACCGTCAACAAAGATCAAGCTCAGCACATTATCAAACAACATGACGATCTCGCTAGTTTGATTCAAGTTGAATTTATGAGTTCAAGGATGGCCTCTTTGAAAGCTGCTGTTACAATGCTTGGAACCAACGAAATAGTTAGAAATTTAAAACTTGGAAAAATATTAAATTACGATGATTCAAAACCTATAGCTCAGGATATTCTCCTCGCAAAATTAGAGAGCAATAAATTCACATCCCAGTCCTTGTTTAAGTTGAGGGCTTTAAAACAACTAACTGATAGACTTCAGATATCATACGAAGAGTTTGTTCCACAGCTAAAAGACATTGTGCAGCTGGGGCTCTTGGATGAATGCATAATGCATCTGAGGAATAATCATAATACTGATTTTCGTTTTGAAGATGTGATGACAGGTAAGGTTACGACAAGAAAAATCACAACAGAAGATCTTAAGGCCGGATTTGCAGAGCTGATTGCAATAACAATATTTAACAATTTGTTGTTGAAGAATTACGATCCAAAGAGAATAGCTGAGGTTCCGGAGCTCAGAATAATCGAACTTGTTGAACCGATAGTCGAAGGAAAAGTCAAAATAGGAGTTGAACCAAGGGGATTACGTAATAGAGCCGAAGCTGGAGCTTATTCATCCAACACAAAAACTATTTGTGTACGTTCTAGTACCTTTGATGAAGGATATAGCTTAAAAGTGGTCAAGGGAAGGGTAGAAGCAGTTGATGGTAAATTAGAGTTTGTTCAAAATCCAACTATGGCGGTTATTGTTCACGAGTCCGTACATGCATTGGATGATTTTATGCAAAATGGTTATTCTGCAGATGCGATGGAAGGAAGAGCTCATCGCGTTCAGGCGCTTTGTGAGCTTCTACTTTCAGGAAAGGACAAGTTCGATAAATACTCAAATAGACTCAGTAAATATGAAAAGGAAAAAGAGGGGTCGTATAGAAAATTACTTAGTGATCATCTTTCTCAATCCGGTGTTGAAAGAGTTGTTTCTAGATATCCATATATATTGCACGGCGGTAATTCAGTGAGGGAGTGGGCAGTTGAGGCAGATAAAGCATTGAGAGGCGAAGGCGACATGGTTGAGCTTAGAAAACTTTCAAAAAAAACGGAAAGGGAATACGTTAATGTTAAACTATCTAATAGTATAGAGCAGTTCTTACGCCTGTATTCACCCCAAAT
>CAYWIG010000245.1:0-3888 GCA_964458295.1 uncultured Myxococcales bacterium | reverse complement strand
CAATGGGCGGTGAAGCGTGAACTCAACCGTCGCGTTCATAAGAGATTCGAGAAGGAAGGTATCGAGATCCCCTTCCCGCAGAGGACGCTCTGGGTTAAGGAGCCGAAGGAAGCGATTTTCGCTGCCCTGGCTGAGAGCAGGAAATAGGCATTCTAAAAAAAACTTCCTACACTTTTAACGCAAAAAACCTCGGCTTTCGCCGAGGTTTTTATTTGGTAGCGGGGGCAGGATTTGAACCTGCGACCTCCAGGTTATGAGCCTGGCAAGCTACCGGGCTGCTCTACCCCGCAATATTTATTATATTTCAAACATCTATACGAGATTGGTGCTGATATATGATACGGTTGCTTCTGTCAACCCCACCGGTCAAAAAAGGGACGATTTACGCTCTTTTCATGTCATTATACAGACGAAGGAGGATCAAACTCTGTCGTATCCTCCGCACCATCTTCGGTGATACTCACATCCTCCTCCGTATCAATATCGGCTGCCATGGCTAAATCCGAGGTTTGAACGAGCTCCGCCTCTACATCCTCTTCTGTAATTGCAGCTCCGCCCGTGTCCTCAATCCTGGATCTCCCACTTAGAAATGAATCATAAGCTTGAATGACCACCGCAGCCTCAAGGCTTCCATCCGCCGAAATCCTTCTAGTTTCATAATCCTTTCTCGAAAGTATGTTGAAGACGGCTTCGATCCTTTGCTCCCTTACAACGTCATCCAACTCATTAAAGTGACGAAATCTAGCTCCGAGCAAAAAAGCAATCTCAGATGTTTCGTAAGCCCATCTCAGATATTCATCTTTCACACCACCCTCTCCGGTAGTTTCGGACTGCGCCTTGAGACTGAGCCTCGCCAACGTTGAGACGATCTTTCGCCAGATGTAATCTTGATCCTGCCTCGCTATGGCCGGATAGCTCCGGCCAAGAAAATCCTCTATCTGATATGAAAGATCCGTCAGGGCTGCCGTCTCCCGCATCGCAGTCAGGTTTACACGCCAACCTCTGCCTTGCTTTGCCATGACGAATCCTCTGTTGCTCATTCCATCATCGATCCTGCGTTTGAGCAACTGCGCGACTCGTCCAATCCTCATATACACCTTCCCAAGAGCCCTTTGATCACCCGTATTCTCGTCGATCGCATTGATCTTCATAACACCATCCGCCAATAGGCGTTTTACCACCAGCGGCGGTGTCTCCTCCTTGTAGTTCCTAACTTCATCATCAGTACCCTGTCTTCTTTTTGGCATAGTGACGACCGCACTCCAATGATCATCCGGAAAGAGGTTCATAACATGAGTTTTAGCAATACCTACAACCTCCTCCAATCCATCCTCGGTGAGCCTTCCCTCCGGCGTGAAGGTTCCTTCCGAAAGGTCGCCTGCTGCGATCAGATCTTCTGCTACTGCAATCATCTCATCGAAGGCCTGCGAAGAGAGTCTCTCTTTTGATTCAATCAGACGGTAAAATATCCTCGATCTATTCTCGTCGCTAATCCTTCTTTGAACTGCCTCGGGATTTGACTCCGCTTCGTCGACGGGGCTCGCTGGCAAGGCAGGTATCTCGAATAGTTTTTCGATAACGTACCTGACTCCCTCAGCCCCCACTGCGCCATGCCGATTTACAAAGACCCTTCTAAAATCCTCCCTGAGCGCTGCAGTGCGAATTGCCCTTTCAGCGACTGTAAGTTTCTGTCTCAGTTCAGGCCCTTTTAATTCACCCAAAGCTGAATCATCACCGCGTTGTAGATTGTGATAGTATGTGACCCAACTCTGAACATCGACCATGTTGATGACAACATGCCATCTACTCACCTGCTGTGCCGTCTCTGGTAGCTTCGCATCTGATTTGAAGTAGACCTCCATGAATGATATCGGTACGTGTCCATACTTCAGAGGCGCGCCAAACTTGGCCTCGTCCTCATCTGACATCCGTGAAAATATTCGAGCCATTCTTGTCGCGTGTAGATCAATTTCATCGCCATCAAAATCACTCGATATATATGGTAAGGCCTGTAACTGCTCCTTCACAATTTTGACGGAGACCACTGCAAGCCTTGCCTCTGCACGAACATCCTTAACCAATTCAACCTCAGCTTCAGCCTCCATTTCGGCAAATGTGGCTAGAGCTCTTTGATAGGTCTCCATAACACTCGCGTATGATCTTTCATCCCGTTCTGCTAAGTGTTGAATTGCGAGACCTAAGAATACATCGGCAAGACCGATCCCCTTCAGTAGACCAGCTCTTTCATATGCCTTTCTCGCTATTGCATAGTTTCTCTCCGCACCCTCTAAATCCCTTCTACCGGCCGACTGAATTCCTCTTTGCAGATAAACAAGGCCGGCAATACTTGCTAATGGACTTCTAAATGAAAACGGTTTCGTTCGACGCAAAAGCTCCATTCCTACCTTAATTCTGGACTCGCGCCTTCTGTCAGCTGGATCCTTGTCATCGATATAAATCGGACCGGCACCATGGAAATTCAGATTTGGAAGATCACCAAGAAGATTCAGCCTTCCAACCAGCCAACCCGTGTGAGATACCTTTGGAAGACTAATAGGAATACCTTTCCCCTGCATCATAGGATGTCTGTAGGTTCCCATCGGATTACTTGGAACTGATATCTGTGGAGATCCTCCGGTGTTAAGAAATGAAGCTGACTGACCGGTTGGGGGACGAACGCCACCCGGGAGAACCATGAATGCGCCGCCTAGCATGGGGTACCTCCTCAGATAGACTTATAGTCATGTCGTATAATATTATCAACCGTTATTCGGATAATACATTGTGGTTTTTTCCCTTGTATTATCAGATGCTTAAGGTAGTCTCCCCCACCATGCACAGACTGTTCAGGGATTGTTTCATAAATTTCTTTAAGGCAAATCTCACCGATTCAACTGATCTGCGTTCGCTCGTCGTCACATATCATCTGACGCACAGGTGCAATCTGCGATGTTTTTTCTGCGAGGAATGTGGAATCGAGCGAAATAAGAGGTGGGAAGACGAAGGTGAGTTGAATACGGAGGAGTCGAAGCGACTCCTTAAGATCCTGTCGAAGCGCTTTGCCCTCCTCTACATCACCGGTGGAGAGCCATTCCTCCGGGATGATGCTGTGGAGATTTTTGAGGAAATTGACCGCCTTCCTTTCAAGAATGTGACGGTCAACACCAACCTAACCTTTATGGATAGAGTTGAGCGCGCCCTGCCCTACGTCGACAATCTCGTCGTGTCGATAGATTCCATCGAAGCGGATCGATTCGACGAGATACGCGGTGTCAAGGGGATGGGTGACCGAGTCCTTAAGAATTTCGATCGAGTCATATCTCTGCAGGATAAGCTTAAGTTCAAACTACATGTTAATTGTGTCGTGACGCCGTCCACCATCGACGATGCACGCAAGGTCATGCATTATTGCGTTGATCGCGGAGTTAAGGTCGGCATCAATGCACAAAATGATAAGCATGGTCCCATTAAGGATTTGATGGAGAACGATTCATTCAAGGAACTCGTCCATGAAATGATGGGCGTGAAAGAAAAAACTAAGCTGATATCCGGCACCAAGATGTATTACGATCAGATGTTCAACTTCGTCCCCTATAAGTGCTATCCATTTCTGACACCCCGAATAAATGCCAAGGGTGACATGGCATATCCCTGTGACAATCTCGATACGTGGGTTCCGAACGTAATATCAATCGGCGAATGGGACGATATTATCAAAAAGGCCCGCGATATGTACGGCCCCATTCCCGATTGCAAGAAAGCCTGCCAGTTCCAATGTTATATCGAACCGTCGAAGATAGCTAAGAAGCCCTGGATCGCCGTCCGCGAGTATCTCTAGGGGACGTTGCTGAATTCAAATTTCAAGTGCAACAACGGCGCTCTAAATTG
>CAYWIG010000244.1:0-3914 GCA_964458295.1 uncultured Myxococcales bacterium | reverse complement strand
CGAAGATCCGGTCGAGTATCAGCTGCACGGTGTGAATCAGATGCAGGTTAATCCCAAGATCGATCTCACCTTCGCATCCGGCCTTCGCGCCTTCTTACGACAGGATCCGGATATCATACTCGTAGGTGAGATTCGCGATAAGGAGACTGTCGAGATCGCAATTCAAGCATCGCTGACAGGCCATTTGGTTCTTTCTACTCTGCATACGAATGATGCACCAAGTTCGATTACTCGTTTGGTGGAGATGGGCGTGGAACCATTCCTCGTGGCTTCGTCCGTCCTGGGGATCGCTGCCCAGCGACTGCTCCGGACCGTATGTCGGGATTGTGCTAGAAAATATACACCGACCGGTGAGGAATTAGAGGAGATCGGGCTTACGGTGGACGATCTCAAGGGGAGGCAGGTCTATAAACCGATAGGCTGTCCAGTCTGCATGGAGACCGGTTACTCCGGAAGGGCGGCGATTCATGAAATTATGATGGTGACCGATGCCGTACGAGGTGAGCTTATGAAGGGATCTGATGCGGCCACTATCAAGAAGGTGGCTCTTACAGATGGTATGAAAACCTTGAGAGAAGATGCGGCTGCTAAGGTTCTTCAAGGTGTTACCACGATTGCTGAGGTTATGAGGGTGACGCAGGAGGAGACAGGCTAGAAGTGTACAGTGTAGAGTGAACGGTGTACGGTGATTTATAATAATTCACGGTCCACTATTCACTGTTCACGGTTCACCGAAGAACATGCCAATATTTGAATACGTCGGAATAGATGCTAAAGGAAAGCGATCGGCCGGTACGGTCGATGCGGAGAATGAGCGCGCGGCGCGCGCAAAGCTTCGTCGTATGAACGTCTTTCCGACCACCCTCGGTATGGAGGGTGCGACGAAGCAGAAGGTTGGCCTCGGTATGCAGGTCGACCTCTCGAAGTACCTGCAGAGGGTTAAGGTTCAAGAGGTTGCGGTGATGACGCGTCAACTCGCAACGCTGATCAATGCAAATATACCGCTCGTCGATGCCCTTGCAGCATTGGTCGACCAAATTGAAAATCCCAAACTCAGGAATATGATTTCACGAGTTAAGGATAAAGTAACGGAGGGAAATAAACTATCTGACTCACTGAAGATGTTTCCAAAGGTTTTTGGGGATCTTTATGTAAACATGATCAATGCCGGAGAGAATAGTGGTGCACTCGATGTCGTGTTGCTGAGGCTTGCGGAATTTACCGAGGGACAATCGAAGCTTCGTAGTAAGGTTATAGGCGCGATGATTTATCCGGCTATCATGTCGGTGGTTGGTGTCGCCCTGATGATAATGCTGATCATCGTCGTCGTTCCAAAGGTTACAGCTATATTTGAGGATACAGGCGCTGTATTGCCGTTACCGACGAAGATTCTCATCGGTGTCAGTGATACGCTGTCAGGCTACTGGTATATCTTCGTGATACTGATCCCGTTGGCGTTCTTCGGTGTGAAGAAACTTTTCAAAACTCCAAAGGGTAGAGCTTGGAAAGACAAGAAGATGTTGACCGTTCCACTCTTCGGGAAACTCAACAGGATGGTCATCGTATCTAGGTTTACGAGAACGCTTGCGACGCTCCTAGCTAGCGGTGTTCCACTTCTGACGGCGATGGATATCGTCAAGAATATTATAACCAACATGCGCCTGCGTGAAATTGTGGATAAGACGCGAGATAGCGTCAGGGAAGGTCAAAGTGTAGCAGAACCGCTGAAGAGGAGCGGCGAATTTCCTCCACTCGTCACGCATATGATCGCGATCGGCGAGAAGACCGGAGAGCTGGAGCGCATGCTTGAAAGGATTGCGGATACCTATGACAATGAGGTCGATAATACCCTTTCAACCTTGACTACGCTTCTTGAGCCTATAATGATCATCGTCATGGCGGGGGTCGTCTCATTCATCGTTATGTCGATTTTACTACCAATTATGAAATTGAATCAGTTGGGCTAATTGCCTGTAATTACGAAAGGAGGAGTTAGATGAAAAAGCTGTTTAAGAATGCGAAGGGTATGACACTAATTGAAATCATGGTTGTGATAACAATCCTAGGATTGATCGCTACGGTCGTTACAGTTAACGTCATGGATAGTCTGGATGAGGCGAAGCAGAAAACGGCAAAGGCTCAGATTAAGGTTTTTGAAGAGGCCTTAGACCATTTTCGTAGGGACAACGGTTACTATCCGTCCACGGAACAGGGTTTGGATGCTTTGGTGGTTAAACCGAGTGTGGGAAGAATTCCCAAGCGATATCCATCGAAGGGTTATCTGAAGGGTGGTAAGATTCCACAGGATCCATTTCAGTGTGACTACCAATACTACAAACCAGGTTTGCAGGGACATGATTACGAAATCTACTCGTTGGGCGCCGACTGTCAGGAGGGAGGCGAAGATACCGATGCTGATATCGCTTCATTTGAGACGGATGAGTAATCCGTAATTATTGCCTCAGGAGGGGTTGGTTCTCGGTTCATCATTTTTGCGCCTGAGGGCTAACCCTTTTTCATAGGAAATGACAACGTGCGAATTAGATCGAAAGCGGGTTTCACACTTTTTGAAATAATCATCGCCTTAGCTATCGTAGGCCTTATGGTCGGTATGGTGGTGGGTGGTATGAGCGACTATCTGGACTGGGAGATGAAAAAGGCAGCCAGCAAGATGGCTGCAACCATGCGCTACGTTTACAACAAGTCCGCAACGGAGGGGCTGTATATCCGGTTGATTTTGGATATCAACGAGAGGTCATATTGGGTTGAGGCGACTACGGATCCGGTCTTGGTTACCAAAGAGGATGAGGAACGTTCGAAGGGAAGTAAGAAGGACAAGAAGAAGGAGGATGAGGGGACGAAGGAGGGAGAAATTCCCAAGCTGAAACCGGCGGAGCCTCAGTTTGGCCAGGTCGATTCGTTCCTGTTGAAACCTTCAAAGCTGCCACGAAACATCTTTTTCAAGGATGTCTGGGTTGAACACAGAACCTTTCCAGTGGATGGCGGTAAGGTGGCCATCTTTTTCTTTCCAAATGGGTATGTCGAGAATGCCGTGATCAACTTAAGGGATGAGGACGATGAGGTTATATACTCTGTAAAGACAAATCCCATAAACGGGAGGGTGTCCATCGAGAGTGGCTACAGAAGTTTGGAAGAGGAGTTATGAACAGAGTATCTCACATGAGGATGGGTTTTACACTGATCGAGATAATGGTCGCAGTTTCGATCCTGTCGATCTCCCTCATAGCGCTTATGAGTTTTTCCGGAAACACCCTCATAAAGAGTGGTCGTGCGGAACAGATGACTATCGCAGTTATGCTCGCCCGTCAGAAGATGACTGATATCGAACTGGAACTCGAAAAGAAAATGAAGAGGAACGAATTTCCTGATGAGAAGAGCGAGGATGGGAAATTCGATGAGCCCTATGAAGATTATACTTGGGAGATGGAGGTAAGGAGGGTGGAGCTCCCCCCGCCCGTGCAGGGTGATGAGGGTGGGCAAATTCAGGGCATGGTCGCGAAACAGCTTACGAAGGAAATATCGAAGACGGTGCGCGAACTGAAGTTGACGGTGAAGTGGGATGAGATGGATGAGGAGCAATCGATTGAGGTGGTAACACATATCGTTAAACTTTAAATGCCGAATGTGGCTATGAAAAGAAACTGCGGTTTTACATTGCTCGAAGTGATGATCTCCATTGCGATATTGGGAGTCATCATGACCCTCATCTGGGCCTCCACGGGTCAGAGCCTTCGTGCGAAGGATCGAACCGAAGCGAGGGATATGAGTTTCCATATGGCAAGGGTGGCTGTTAGGAAAATCACGGATGATGTTGCGGTGGCCTTTATTGCAAAACTGAAGAAAACTAAAGCTGCAGCCGGCGTCGATGCAAGCGCTGGTGGAGCGGCGTCCGG
>CAYWIG010000243.1:0-3917 GCA_964458295.1 uncultured Myxococcales bacterium | reverse complement strand
AAGCTGCCGGTATCACCGTGGCTCTTAGCCTTGCAAGGTTGGGGGAAACGGTTTCAGACGTTATGGGAAGATCGTAGTCTTTCAAGGCCCCTGACGACGTCTTTTCGCCAGGGGCTTCAAGTCCTCTTGCTCGGTCTCATTTATTTTTCCATTCCGGTCTCCTCTTTTCCAGAAAGGCCTCCAGCCCTTCCTGAGCATCTGCGGTATTCATGAGTTCGTTCAGGTAGATGTCTTCGATAATCTTGAGGGACGGCTCAAAATCGTCCCTCAACCCGGCCATGATGGCTTTTTTGGTTTTTCTAAGGACCTCCGCGCTCAGCTTCAGGTAGGGCTTCGCGAATTCATCAGTGGTGGATTCAAGTTCTTCCTTAGCCACAACCTTGTTCACCAACCCCATATTCAGGGCCTCCTCGGCCGATATGATCTTTCCCGACAATATCAGATCCATGGCCGCTTTGCGCCCTATTATGCGGGGCATGATTTGAGCGGCAATGGGCGGGAACACTCCGACCTGTATTTCGGGTTGGCCGTATTTGGCATCCTCAGAAGATATGACGAGGTCGCAGAAAACGGCTAATTCGCATCCCCCGCCGAGGCATGATCCATAGACTGAAGCTAATGTGGGAATTCCAATACTGTCCACAAGACGAAACATGCGGTGGAAAACCGCGATCATCTTGGGGGCCAGATCTCCCATATGTTCTCCCACATCCACCCCGGCTGAAAAACATTTTCCTCTGGCATTAAAAAGGAGCAGGTTGAGATCCTTTTTCCCCTGCCATTCTTCCAGTACCGCATTGATTTCTTCCATCATTGCAATGTTCATGATATTTGCGGGGGGTCTGTTCAGGGTAATGGTGCCCAGGCCGTCTTCCAGCTTGGTTTCAATATATTCGTAAGCCATGATTGCTCCGCTCCTTTCATACAAAAAAATATGGCAGGCGGGCCTACTTTCACCGCCCTGCCTGCCGTATAAATGGTGTTCGGAAAACAGTTATTCCTGAGGCTTTCCGAGCACTTCCGCAAACATATCCAAATCCCATCCCTTGGTTTCTGCGATGTTCTGGCGGAATTTGATAAAGTCGATGGTATCCTTGCCGGTGATCTTCTTGGTGTTAAAGGCCCCAAAGCCCAGGAAGGCCTCTCCGCCCATGTTGGCTGCCAGCCAGTGTCTGTGGGAATTCTTCATGGTATCCCAGAAAAATTTCTTCTTCTGGCGAATACTGTCGACGGATTCGATGAGACATCCGGGGAAGAGGTTGGCAAATGTCCATACGATCTTGTCCACCTCTTTGTCCAATAATTCGAAGTCCGCGTTGGGCTGGTGCTCCTTGACGAATCCGCGTGCCTCCTTGGCCTCGTCGCCCCGCTTGAATTCACCATAGACGATTTCCCCATCTTCTATATACTTGTCTGTGATAATCATGGGGTTCCTGACCCATTTGCCATCCACCTTCAGGACCGGCACGCATTTGCTGATGAGATTCTTCATTTTCATCTTGTAGGCGGACCACATCTCACAGGAGACGCAGTTCCACATGGCATCCTCAATGCTGAGATACCAGGGGAGGAAGTCCGAAGACCCGCCCACAGGGGCAGAACCGTGCCTCGGGCCGGCCTGACCGAAAATGGCCAGATCTGAAGCGATGGCAATATCGCAGGCCATGCCGATCTCCTGACCCCCGGCCACCCTCATGCCGTTGACTCGGCAGATGACAGGTTTCTTGCATGCCAGGATGGAATCAACCATATGGTTGAAGAGCTCCATATACTGTCCGTATTCATCAGATCTGAGGCCGTAGTACTCACTGTATTCTTTTGTATTACCCCCGGTGCAGAAGGCGTAGGGTCCTGTGGCCGTAAAGACGGCCGCCACAACGCTCCTGTCGAGCGAGGCGTTTTCAAAGCCGGCAATCACACCTTTTACCATCTCCGTTGTGTAGGAGTTGTACTGTTTTGGGTTATTCAGGCGAATCCACGACACGTAGAGCCCGTCCACCACATTCCCCTTTGGGTCTGTTAAGGGTCTCTTTTCGTAGACCACGCAGGGAGCTTCTGTTCCCCAGTGTGCGTCAGTGTGCAAAGCATGATCTTTTATTTCATTGTCTCTCGGCATCCATTCTAAAGCCATAAAGTCTCCTCCTTATATGTATATTAAGGTTGTCTTTTTGTGGTTTATGATCATTTTTCAATCCGTTTAATAGACCCGGGCTGAATCAAAAACCTCGTCAAAAGTCCGGGACCAGGACGATACGTCTGTCCGGGGGCGAATGATGGGCCTCTTCAAAGGCCTCGATAATCGTACTCATGGGGCGTGTTTCAACAAAGGGTTCAACGGCTACCTTCTTGGAAAGAATCATCTCAAGAATCTGTGGGTAGTACTCGGGAAGACATGCCCAGGTCCCTATTATCTCAGCATCAAATGCCATGAGCCTGCTAAAGGAAAATTCTACCTTTTCCATTCCGAAACCGACAATGACCAGCTTTCCGGTAAAACCGAGAAGAGCCAATGCGGTTTCCTGGCCCGGCTTTGAACCGGTTACCTCAAAAATCTTCCATCCGTAATTGGGGAGTTGTTTTTCTTTGCGGATGGCCTTGACCTCTTTGGATACCTCTCTCGGGTTTTTACCCTTGGAATTAATGGTAAAATCGGCCCCATAGGAAAGCATCTTAATAAGACGTTCCTCCACGATATCAATGGCGATGACCGTTCCGGCCCCCAAAGCTTTAGCGATTTGAACCATATACTGGCCAACACCCCCGACCCCTATGACTATCACATTATCACCGGGACCAAGACCCACTTTTTTAGCAGCCTGATAAGGCGTGGTGGTGGCGTCGGCAACAACTGACAGATGAGAGAGGGGTAAATCACCCCTGTCCTTGATCTCACATAAATCTGTACCGGGCACGGGGATGTGGCTCGCAAAACCCCCATAAACACCCATACTATTCCCCGGCATGAACTGGTTCAGACAGCGGTTCCCCCTGCCAGTCTTACAGAGATGGCAATCCCTGCATGGCATGACCGCCGGAATCAGGACCTCTTTGCCAATCCACTTCTCATCACCGGCTACCACGGTCCCGGAGATTTCGTGGCCTAATGTGAAAGGGGGCTTGGCAATGGTTGGAACACCATCGTAAAAATATCCAAGGTCTGTATGACATATGCCGCAGCCGGCAATCTCTACCAGGACTTCTCCGGGTTTCAGTTCCGGTACTGGTATCTCTGTTTTCTCGAGTATGCCTGGTGTCACCTCACCTGATTCCCTGTCCCGCGAGGTGGGTTGAACCATCTGCCAAGTCTGTATCTTATCCGGTAATGACATTTCTTCCCCCTTAATTTTTTGTTGAATCCCGCCTGAGACGGGATTTAATAGTCAAGCAGTTCAATGGACAATCAAAAATCAGCAGCCCTAAATCATCCCGTACCCCCCGTCCACACATAGGAGCTGGCCGGTGATGTAGTTGCTTTCGCCGGAAGCTAAGAAAACGAAGGCAGGAGAGATATCGTCCGGTTCGGCAAAACGTTTCAGAAGAATCCTGTTCATGTAGATATCTCTGAGCTTTTCGTCGTTCCTTATCTTTTCCGTCATATCTGTGGCTACGATACCTAAGGAGATAACATTGCAGCAGACATTATAGCGGGCAAGCTCGCGGGCAATGGACTTGGTCATACTGAGAATGCCCCCCTTTGCCGCGCTGTAATTAATCTGGCCCACGGTGCCGACAAGCCCTGCTACGGACATGACATTGATGATCTTGCCGCTGTTCTGCTCTTTCATCCTTACACCAGCTGCCTGCGAGCAGAGAAAAGCGCCCTTGAGGTGGATGTCAACTACCTGATCCCATTGATCCTCGGTCATCTTGATCATCAGGGCAGGGCGGGTAAATCCGGCGTTATTGACCAGGATGTC
>CAYWIG010000242.1:0-3972 GCA_964458295.1 uncultured Myxococcales bacterium | reverse complement strand
CAATTCAGTTAAGATGTTTTTTACATCTCCAGACGTATGATTTCTTATGAACCGCCTAAGCGTTCAGTGTTGCGTCGCGATATGCTTCGATACGTTCAAGGGCGTCCGATCCAAAAACGAGCGGTAGGGCCCTGCGCAGCGTTACATCAGAATTGTATGTAAATATTGCTATCGGATAGAGAAGACTTTCGAAAACGGGACTTAGAACAGTGGCGTCCTGGCCAGGCCACTCCTGGCTAATTACAAAAGTTCCATCAGTTTTTGCCTCGACAGCGATTTCGGAACCATATTCAAGCGCAATTTTATGGCTGAGGTCCAAGCCGGCTTCCAAATTGTCTAAGATCTTCGATGCTACATTTTCCACGTCGCATTGACTTAATAATCCATCCAGCATTTTGAGAGCTAAGTGGAGGGATTGAATTAAAGCTTCATCGGGCTCGAGTATTGCAATCGACATTCTCTGGTGATCGCCCCTTAATTGCCGATCAATTTGGAATTTTTCTGTCCTCCAATGGACTCCGGCTGTTAAATGGACAGGCTTCCATTGACCGTCGTCATTAAAAACACCGGCCTTTATCGCCTTGATGACTCGTTCATCTCTTTCATTGGTTCCATGTGATAGGGCGGAGGCCTCAACACCAAAATGATAAACCTTATTGCCGACGAATCCTACGGACTCTTTTTTAGTGCTGATTCCGGTATGCCATGTTCCATCGGCAGTTCTTCCCATGATGCTTCGAAAGCTTGCCGTATTGCGAGCAAAGAAAGTCCCGCCGATATCGATGGGGGTGTGTAAACCAACTTCAACATAACCTTTTTCTACACCCGACGGAAAGAGTTGAGCACTTTTCCCCACTGATAAGGGCATAGCGGAAGCAAAGCTTCCTGCAGCTTGCGCTACACTGTCTGGTCTCGCATATGCTTCAGTTAGGACTCCACTGTTATTGATTGCTGGAATGATGAGGGTTCCAGTTAAACCCATACTCATATGGTTCATCCATCCATTTGCGATCCCTGAAAGGTTTCTCATGCCCTCTCCTCTCTTTACTTGGAACTATTGATGTCGATGATGTATCGGAAGATTTGAGGAAAGGATTCGCGCGAAATAAAAAAACCGTATACTGTGGTATACGGTTTTTTTTCTTGGTGAATTCAATTGTAACTGTCTAAACTTTATTCATAAATGGCTTAAGTAAATCGATCGGCAGCGGAAAGATCGTGGTAGAGTTGTTTTCCGTAGCCACCTCCGCCAGCGTCTGGAGATATCTCATCTGCAATGCTATTGGATGAGGTTCCATCATCTTCGCTGCCTCAACGAGTTTCGCTGCAGCCTGGAACTCCGCTTCCGCCCCGATGATCTTTGAGCGTCGTTCACGCTCTGCCTCGGCCTGACGTGCCATTGCGCGCTTTAGCTGCTCGGTGAGATCGACGTGTTTGATCTCGACGTTCGATACCTTAATGCCCCAGGGGTCGGTCTGCTTATCGAGAATTTCCTGTAGCTGGCCGTTGATCTCTTCGCGTTTCGAGAGAAGATCATCGAGTTCATGTTGACCGGTGACACTTCTGAGTGTCGTCTGTGCCATCTGGCTCGTGGCGAATCCAAAGTTCTCAACCTCGGTGATCGCCTTGTTCGGATCCATGATGCGAAAGTAGATAACGGCGTTTACCTGAACCGATACGTTGTCCTTCGTTATGATATCCTGTGGTGGGACATCGAGGGCTATCGTTCGAAGGCTCGTTCGTACCATCTTGTCGATCGGTTTGAAGACGAATATTATGCCAGGACCCTTCGGGTTTCCAAGCAACCTTCCGAGCCTGAATATTACGCCGCGTTCATACTCCTTCAAAATCTTGATACATGACAGCAGATAGAATACTACGAATACGATTATCGCTGTATACGGCATTGAAAATGGTAGATGCATTGTTACCTCCTTTTTGGGGATCAGGGATTAGGGGTCAGGGATCAGTGAATGCATTCTATGGCCTGATCCCTGTTCCCTACTTCCTAATCCCTAGTAACCAACAAAGTCATTCCGTCAACGATGACGACTGTTACTTTATCGCCTCGCACAAGTTCAGCTTCACACTTCGCATTCCAGATCTCTCCGTGAACCATAACCTTACCTGAATCGCCATTCCAACTTAAGACCTCTCCCTTTACACCGATTAGCCCTTCGCTTCCAGTCGAAGGATGCTTTCTCCTACTCTTGGAAATAATGAATATCAAGAACATGGCGATGGCGAGGGTCGATCCGACGAATGAGTATATTATCGGAAGTGATACCCTCATGAAATCATACGGAGTTGAGAAGAGGATGAGCGATCCAAGGAATAGGGTTCCAAGCCCTCCTATGGTCAGCAATCCATAGCTCGTCACCTTTATCTCCGCGATCAGCATCGCTATTCCCAGAACTATCAGTGCAACGCCTGCATAGTTCGTGGGCAGGACCTGCAATCCAAAGAATGCGAGAACGAGACAGACTGCACCGGCAACCCCAGGAAAACCGATTCCAGGATGTGTGAACTCAAAGAGCAATCCGTAGAATCCGAGCATGAGTAAGATGTATGCGATGTTGGGGTGGGCGAGGACGGCCAACCATTTGAGTCGAAAGTTTTTCGCGATCTCTACGATCTCGATTCCATCCGTTTTAAATATAAATTTTTCACCCTGAAAATCTATTCCACGCCCATTTAGTTTTTTGACCAAATCGGGAATGTTGTTGGCCACTACATCTATGATGTTCAGCTTTAAGGCCTGTGAATCTGTTACGGATACACTTTTCTCTACGGCATCCAATGCCCATTTTACATTTCGACCTCTATCCTTTGCGATCCCCTCGATCCACGCCTTCGTGTCGTTGAGTATCTTGTCATCCATAGGGGCGGCGGGTTTCTTCTCATCCTTTTTGGATACATCCTTGCGGATCTTTCGGATCAGCTCGCTCAGAATATCCGACGATTCCTTCTTGTCGGACATCTGAACGGGATGTGCGGCACCGATGTTCGTGGAAGGGGCCATCGCTGCAATATTCGCAGCGAGCGTTATGAAGACCCCAGCGCTTCCAGCTCTGGCTCCT
Source organism: uncultured Myxococcales bacterium (assembly GCA_964458295.1). Taxonomy (GTDB): domain Bacteria; phylum UBA10199; class UBA10199; order 2-02-FULL-44-16; family JAAZCA01; genus JABGOS01. The sequence continues at coordinate 892 of CAYWIG010000242.1, read as the reverse complement.
TTAGGTGCGACGTAAACGACGATCGGCACCTTTGCATTCATGATATGCTTTACGATCTTCCGAGTTGAACTCAATAGGCCGCCTGGCGTGTCGATCTCCACGATCAGAAAAGAAGTTTTTTCCTCCTCCGCTTTATCGATCGATGAGATGATATACTCAGCGGAGACTGGATTTATGATGTCATCGTTTAATGTTATTCTATAGGCCTTGTTCTGTAAGTCAGCTGAGCCAAAGCCGATACTTGCGATTCCACCGAGGATCAGAAAAAAGGAGATTATTGTGATTAGATGTCTCATCGATAATGACGTAGATAATGCCCTATGCCCTTAGATGTCAATCGTATAACACCGTTGAAATTATTAAATATTTTTACATGGATGTTTTTGGGCAACTATTTTATAAATCTGCCGATAACTATTATGAAAGGTAGGAGAGATGCGAAAATACTTCATAATAATATCGATAGCTTTAGTTGCCCTTTTCTGCGCTTCGACGGTTCATGCCGGTGGCGGTTGTCCGGATGCTGCAAATAGTCTTGAGGCGTATGCAGGATGTATGGCCGTCATGCCTGGCAATACCGGGACGATGTACCGCGGAAATCTCTACCAGCTTCAGGGTAACTCCCATGCGAATGTCATAGCTGCGATGCAAGCAGCGCCCGTGGTTCCGCCCCATGTGGTTTCTGGACCAGCCTACTACTACGCTTCACCTGCCTACTATATGCCTTCAATGATGAATGTCGCTGCTGCGAGGGCTTATCAGAGTGGAAATAGGAGCGCTGCCTGGGGCGTCTATATGATGAATAATGCAGCAGTATCGTATCCCTATATGTATCCTTGGTGATAATTCGCACTATGCGTTTTTTTTGTCGCAAATCCCAAATCCCAAATCC
>CAYWIG010000241.1:0-3976 GCA_964458295.1 uncultured Myxococcales bacterium | reverse complement strand
GCGGGTGTACGTCACGAACCTCAAAGCCGGCACGTTCACGAGTAAGTCCACCAGGGCCCAATGCGGAAACACGACGCTTGTGAGTCACCTCAGACAGCGGGTTGTTCTGATCCATAAACTGTGATAGCTGAGATGATCCAAAAAATTCATTTATGACCGCAGCGACGGGCTTGGGATTTATGAGATCATGAGGCATCAAGGTTTCAACATCCTGCAAACTCATCCTCTCACGAATCGCCCTTTCCATCCTGACCAAACCAACCCGGTACTGATTCTCAAGAAGTTCGCCGACGGATCTGACTCGCCTATTCCCGAGATGATCGATATCATCGATCTCACCCTCACCATCCTTAAGGCCTACGAGATATCTGACGGCACCTATGATATCCTCATTCCTCAGCGTGCTGATCTCCAAGGGGACGTCGAAACCAAACTTGTAGTTCATCTTCAAGCGTCCGACCTTCGAAAGATCGTATCTCTCAGGATTCGTAAACAGGTTATCAAAAAGGGCCTGCGCCGCTTCAGGCGTTGATGGATCGCCGGGTCTCAGCCTACGATAAATCTCCAAGCGAGCCTCTTCAGGGTTTTCAACCTTGTCAGCGAGGAGTGTGTTCCTGATATAGGGACCCACATTGAGATCGTCGATATAGAGAAGCTGAATTTCAGGAATTTTACGCTTATATAGCTCCTCAATAACCTCCTCCGTTACGACCTCGTTGACACCGAGGATAACTTCGCCGGTCGCTGGGTCTACTACATCATGAGCTGCGATCCGTTCCAACACATCCTCAGCATCGATCGGGATGCGCATGTCCTTGGCCTTGGAGATCTCCTCAAGAGCCTTCCTCGTATATCTCTTACCCTTCTTCACAAGGACGGAACTCGACTTTGGAAGTTTTACATCCTTAGTGGCCCGCTGAAATTTAAGAAGCTTCGGCACCGCACCCTTCTCAAGTTTATTTCGCCCGAGCACATGCACGACTTCATGCTCGTAGAATATATTGAGAAGATCCTCGGCGGAATATCCGAGCGCCCTCACCAATATCGTAGCCGGCATCTTACGACGTCTATCGATCCTGACGTGAACGATATCCTTTGCGTCGAACTCAAAGTCCAGCCACGCACCGCGATAAGGAATGACGCGGGCTGAGAAGAGAAGTTTGCCAGAGGAATGCGTATTCCCCTTATCATGTCCGAAGAAAACACCAGGGCTTCTGTGCAGCTGCGAAACGATTACCCTCTCAGTACCATTTATGATGAAGGTACCATATTCGGTCATCAGGGGTACTTCACCGAAGTAGACCTCCTGCTCCTTCACATCACGAATCGACTGAGCGCCCGTAGCATCATCGACATCCCACACGACCAATCTCACCAAGACCCTCATGGGGGCGGCGAAAGTCATGCCACGGTTGCGACATTCATCCTCATCGTACCTGGGCTCATCCATGGCGTACTGCACAAATTCCAAGGACGCAGTCTGGTTGAATCCTTTGATCGGGAAGACGCTCTTGAAGACACCTTGCAAACCTACATCTTCGCGCTGATCGGGCAATTCATCGGATTGCAGAAATTTCTTAAAAGACCTCTGCTGAATTTCAATGAGTGATGGAATTCCGACAGCATGCTTAACGCCTGAAAAATCTTCACGGAACCGACGAACCGGAAGGGTTGCCATATATGCTCCTTTTAAAACGTAGTTTTCAAACTTCAATCAAACCATTTATCGACGACACTGAAATACGCAAAAAACTGATCATGATGGATGAAACATGAAGCAGGATCTACATGGAAAACATACCTACGATGCTTCCTGAATCCTGCCCCATGTTTCTTCAAAAACATTTTTAAAAAATGCTATTTGATTTCTACTTTTGCGCCTGCGGCCTCGAGCTTTTTCTTGACCTCTTCTGCCTCTTCCTTCGTGACGCCTTCCTTCACTGCCTTTGGAGCGCTCTCTACGAGATCCTTAGCCTCTTTCAATCCGAGACTGGTGATAGCGCGGGCCTCCTTGATCACATTGATCTTGTTTGCACCGGCTTCCAGGAGAACTACGTCAAATTCGGTCTTCTCTTCAGCTGCTTCTCCACCAGCACCTGGAGCTGCTGCAACCGCAACCGGAGCTGCTGCTGAAACACCAAAGGTGTCCTCTAGATCCTTCACGAGATCAGCCACTTCCATTAGCGTCATACCCTTGAGGGCCTCTACGATTTGTTCTCTTCCTACCTCTGCCATTTTAAACCTCCTTCAATCATCGCCCCAATCGACGGCGTACCAAAATGTTACAGCCTTAAGTGGGCTCTGCAGTTTGCAGAAATTAAGCGAAATAAAATTATTTTCTATTGTTGTTTAGTATCCTTAATAGCGTTTATCGCATAGACTAACTTCCTCGGTACCGCGGCAAGAACTCCAGCCATATTGGTGGCCGGGGCATTCATCGAAGCCAACGCACGAGCCAGCAACTCCTCACGCGACGGCATCTTGGAGAGCTTCACTATGTCCTTAGTATCTATGATATTACCATCTACATAGCCGCCCTTGAGGACGAGCTTATCGTGATCCTTTGCAAATGCGACCAGGACCTTTGCGGGACCTATGGGATCGACATCCGAAGAGGCTACAGCGGTTGGACCAACGAACTGTTCCGTCAGCGAATCCAAACCCTTGTCCTTCAAAACCCTCTTCATCAGACGGTTCTTGACCACCTTATACGAGGAACTCTCACCCTTTAATTTTGAACGAAGCTCATTTATCTCACCTACCTTGAGTCCACGATATTCCGTGAATATGATAGCTTTCGCCTTCTCTAAACGCTCGGAGAGGGAATCAACCTCTTTTACCTTCTGTTCGCGTCTCACCTTATCCTCCTTTATTCTTCATCCAGCTCTAGGCCGGCATGATTCAACAGTTAAAAAGATCCCAAGTCGATACGAACACCAGGCGACATCGTTGCCGACAAAGCCATCGAACGCATATAAGTTCCCTTCGCCGCAGACGGCTTCGCTTTGTTAACCGCATCGATCAACGCAAGTATATTGTCCTTCAATTTCTGAGGACCAAAGCTGCGCTTGCCAACCGGCGCATGGATGATGGAAGCCTTATCGATTCTAAATTCGACCTTGCCAGCCTTCTGCTCGGTAACGGCCTTTGTAATATCCATCGTAACCGTTCCAAGTTTGGGGTTAGGCATAAGACCTCTGGGTCCCAGAACTTTACCGAGCTTACCTACGGTGCCCATCATGTCAGGGGTTGCAATGGCCTTATCGAAATCGAGCCATCCACCCTGAATCTTCTCAGCGAGGTCATCAGCACCGACTACATCAGCACCTGCGTCCTCAGCTTCCTTTGCTTTGTCGCCCCTAGCAAAGACGGCTACTTTCACCTTTTTGCCAATTCCATGAGGCAGGCTGCATGAAGCGCGCACCATCTGATCAGTCTGTTTCGCATCGATGCCGAGTCTGATTGCGACATCCACCGTCTCGTCGAACTTCGGCTTTGAAAATCCCTCAAGAAGCTTCAAGGCCTCATCCAAGGAATACTTCTTCTGCGAGTCGACACTCTCCTTACTTGTTTTGAATCTCTTCCCGATCTTTGACATCTTCTACCTCCCGTTGTTCAAACGCCTTGCCTTAAGAGCAATGCTCCAACAGTATATTAATTTAAGGATTGATCCCGATTAACCAATAACCTCAATTCCCATATTCCTGGCTGTACCCTCAACCGTACGCATAGCAGCTTCAATATCATCACAGTTGAGATCGGGGAGTTTGATCTTTGCGATCTCCTCCACCTGTTTCCTCGTGACCTTACCAACTTTCTGCTTGTTGGGAATGCCTGAGCCCTTCTCAATCTTCGCTGCCTTCTTCAGGAGGATAGCAGCTGGGGGCGTCTTGAGTATGAATGAAAATGAACGATCCTGGTAAACGGTTATGATCACCGGAATTATCATTCCTGGTTGCTTCTGCGTCTTCGCATT
>CAYWIG010000240.1:0-3980 GCA_964458295.1 uncultured Myxococcales bacterium | reverse complement strand
GTTTGCGATAACTGTGCCGACGATGCAAATAGCGATCAGTTGGATACCGATAGCGACGGGGTCGGAAACGTATGTGATGACGATGACGACAATGACGGCGTCCTCGATGCAAACGACAACTGTCCGCTGATCTACAATCCAAATCAACTCGATATAGATGGAGATGGTTACGGCATGGAGTGTGATAGTGTTGAGACGCTCACCCAGAAATTCGTTGAAGGTGTGGAAGTCCCAATATCCTGGATTCAGGATTCCGTTGTTGAGGACTTGATAAACAGAACCATCGCCGACACGATACGTCTGCCATTCATCCTAAATGGCGATACCTGCTCCTTCTGTCCCGATTCGATTCCGATCGAGGGTTATGAAGTCAGCATTGATATCTCAATGCCGATCAGCTTCCGCGTCGATGTAAGGACAGAGGCCGGAACTCTCGTGGCCTTCGACTCCGATGAGGAAACCTCCAAGAGCATCTCCTTTGATGTCACACCTCTGACTTCCAACGAATTCTGGCTCGATATAACGCCGATGGAGAGCATCAAGTATGGCACCGATTACACAGCTAGAATCCGCATGAGTGGAGGGGATCAGCTATAACACCCCGAAATCACTAGGCTTGCCTTTTTTGCCCCAGGTTGATAGAAATTTGCCTCTTTCTGGAGGCTCTATGACCAAAAAACGCGTAGTTATAATGGGTGCTGCGGGCAGAGATTTTCATAATTTCAACACCTACTTCAAGACCAACGAGGAATATGAGGTCGTCGCATTCACGGCAACGCAGATTCCGAACATCGAGGGTAGGGTATACCCCGCCTCCCTCTCCGGTGGTGACTATCCAAAGGGAATCCCAATTCTTCCGGAAGAGGATCTTTCAAAGATAATAAAGGATGAGAAGATCGATCTCGTCGTCTTCTCATACAGCGATGTCTCGCATGAATATGTAATGCAAAAGGGCTCACAGGTACTGGCCGCCGGTGCGAACTACACGTTGCTCTCTCCCGACAAAACTCAGATCAAGGCGAACGTTCCTGTAATATCCGTCTGTGCAGTTCGAACCGGATGCGGAAAGAGTCAGACATCCCGTAAGATAGTTTCCATCCTCAAAGATGCGGGAAAGAAGGTCGTCGCGATCAGGCATCCGATGCCATATGGCGATTTAGCAGAACAGGCGGTTCAGAGATTTGCATCGTACGAGGACATGGACCGACATAATTGTACTATCGAAGAACGTGAAGAATATGAACCTTATATAGACAACGGCCTGGTAGTATATGCAGGTGTCGACTATGAGGCAATCGTCCGCCAGGCGGAGAAGGAGGCGGACATCATCATATGGGATGGTGGTAACAACGACATGCCGTTCATTGCACCGGATCTCGAAATTACTGTACTCGATCCGCTTCGCCCGGGGCATGAACGCAGTTACTACCCTGGGGAGACGAATTTCCTCACAGCGGATGTTTTAGTAATCAACAAATACAAACAGGCCAGCGCGGAACAATTGAACATCGTTTTGGATAACATCAAGCAGTTCAACTCCTCAGCCAAGGTCATCAAGGGTGCGTCGAAGCTCTCCGTCGACGACCCGGAAGGTGTCAAAGGTAAATCCGTTCTCGTCATCGAGGATGGTCCCACACTTACGCATGGCGGCATGACTTACGGTGCCGGAATGGTAGCCGCAGATGAATTTGAAGCGAGGGAGATCGTAGATCCAAAACAATATGCTGTGGGATCGATCAAGGATGCCTACACAAAATATCCAAACCTCGGAAAGTTGATTCCAGCTTTGGGATACTATGAGGATCAGCTTAAGGATCTCGAGGAATCGATCAAGGCGACACCGTGCGATTTAATTCTCATCGGCAGCCCTATCGACATCCGCCGCGTGATCAAACTCGACAAACCCGCGATGCGCGTCCACTACGAGTTGGATGAAATCGGCGAACCGAGCTTAAACAGCATTCTGAAGGAATTTATAAAATAATCCCATTCCATCAAACCAAAATTCTAATAATTCCAAGCATAAAACTATAAAATTTACCATTATATGACTAAACCATTCCAAACCCCTGGGGTTGGAGACGGTTTGTTTCACGTGAAACAATTGAAACTGATATCAACTGGCTGCATTAAAGAAGTGCCCGGCACCTTTTATCTACATCAGATGAGGTATCTAAAAATAGAGGGTACCGGGCATTCAGCGGTTTTATCAACGATTTTTCAAGAAAGCTTTTCTTACTTCCTGTGTTCTTTAGCTATTTCAACCTCTTTGCCAAGTTTAACTCCTTCAATATCAACGGTCGCAACCGGTTCGAGATAATTATCCATTCCTTCGACGAAACCATCAGGCCCGGCAGGGAGATATTCTTTATTTACATCTACCAAAGGCAACCCATCTTCAGGTTCTAGATTGCCCTCATCTATTTCAGGCTCGACTTCTCCTAACACCGGTTCCGCCGGCTCCGATTCGATTCCGCATAGAGTTTCAAGCAAGTGAGCAAACTGTTTGTCAGGTGATTCTCCGTAGTCGTAGTCAACTGGTTTACCCGCGCACTCTGACAATTCCATATTGTATTGATCCTCCAAAGCCTTTCGCCGGGCTTTTTCCTCCATACGTGCAACTTGCTCCGGACTTAAAATCCTCTCTTCACGAAGCGACTCCTCTTGAGCAAACTCCACCTCCTCCGCAGAAAAATATATCTGAAAGTTGTCGATCATGCCGGTGCTTTCGTTGAAATCGAGACGGTAGGATGTAAATCCAAAATAGTCTAACATGTCATGAAGCCTCTGTTGGTCCATCGGCGTCTTACTCGAGTCATAATACTTTTCAAGCGCGTACAGAACCGGTTGGCCCATCTCGGTATTCCTGTCTATTTCCTCTATAGCAGCTTCATAACCCAACATCTTGGATGCAGCATAATTGTCATCGGTTTCAGCTCCACCTTGATAGTGTGCAATCTGCATCAACATGGACTGAAGTTCATCCACGCTTGCACTGCCTTGGATAGATTTGAGTCTACCTCTTAAATACGCCAACACCGATGCGGCCGTAGCTGGATTTTTCCTGGCAAGCGCCATGAGAAGTTCAACGCGTCGTTGTGGGCTACCGATGCTTGCGAGAATATCAGCAGCGGGGGAACCGTGCGGATTATACGCTATCTTATACAGAACTCCCGCAATGACATCGCTAGATTCTGCAGAATCATCCATACGCTCGATAATCTGAGCTGCCGTAGAAGAGCTTCTATTTATGAGTGCCGTGAGAACCGCTGAGCGACGACCATAGTTGCTGATGCCATCTATTATTCTGGCGGCAATCTTCGATCCCTTCGAATCATAAGCCAATGAGTCGAAAACTTTTACAATGAAGGATAAGTCTTCAGAGGTTCGGCAATACGTCGCAAACCTCAGCTTACCCCTCCCCTCCCTCAATCGATCTGCAATATTCGCTATATCTCCATCATCCCACCTATGCTCCACATGGAAACCACCGATACGAAAACTGCAATCCCGGGAATCACACACTCGGCTATCGGCAAAGGCCTGCTCATAGGTTTCCCACGCATATTGGGCAATTATTTCTTCGGTACTTTCACCTGCGATAGAAGTGTCCTCAGACAGATAATCCATCGGTCGTTCACTCACTGTACGCGCGACGCTATCTTGCACATACGCACCACCATCCTCCATAAATTCTCGATACTCTTCATGAGTGGCTACAGATTCGCATTGCCCAGATTCATTGATCTCACAAGGTATTATTCTCACCAGTGCCATCTTTCCTCCAACATCATATACGTCGATGCGCCCCCGCACTTTTACAACAACTGCCAAATTTCTCTCATATAGATTATCGGATGAGATGCATCAGGTGTTACCATTAAGGAGCAATTACCGTGTACTGTGGTATACAGGCGAATCCATGGGTGAATTCAAGTTTCTAGCGCACCACCTGGAGGAAATCATTGAAAACTTCTTGT
>CAYWIG010000239.1:0-4005 GCA_964458295.1 uncultured Myxococcales bacterium | reverse complement strand
CTGTTCGGTGTCGCTGAGATCCCTGATCTTCAAATTCATACTCGGATGACCTCCGAGGAGTCTCTCGATAAGCGCGATAGCCAATATCGGATCTATTTCGCAGATCGCCTTCTTGTTGAGAGGGGTCATCCCAAAGACAGCCAACACGGTCGATTGTGGAATCTTCGATGCATATTCCGAATAGCTCTCCTGATGCAACGCCTCGAGATGAAAATTGCACTTTTGGCCGACGTGACGATCTATAGCCCGCTCGATCCCATCTATAACCTGTTCCCTCACGCCGGTCGCTGGGAGATATTCGTATATAGCTGCGATGAGATCCTGTTCCCGCGATGAAACTTTCTTGAGTTTGAATTTATATGGTTTCATTGTTCAGTGTCTAAGTGTCTAAGTGTCTAAGTGTAAAACATCCAAATTCATCACAAAACTATTTCCTGATCCCTGATCCCTGATCCCTGATAAATATATCAACTCACCACGATCTCATCAACCTCAATACCCTTATCCTTCAGGGCGCGGCTTATGTCATCCTTATTCTTCTCCAGGACCTCTCTGCCCTTTCTATCGGACGAGCTGAACATGACGGCAACCTTGCCCTCCCTAGAAATCACTCGAAGCTTGAGGCCCTTGAATATCTTCTCATGTAAATCGATCTGGATCTCCTTCTCACCCTTTCGATTCATCCCAATTTTTACATATTGAATTAGCTGGTTTAAAACCTGTTGCGTCATTTGCGCCCGATCAGGTCCGGAAGTCGCCTTCATCGTATCCGCGAGTTTGCTAGCGAATTTACCCTTGAGGTCGATTGGCAAGGACTTAGCACCTGCCTTCTTCAGAGCCTTCGACACCCCCCTGCGGCCAGTATTCCTACCTCCGAAGCCACCCTGTCCCCTTCCGCCCGACGACTGCTGATTTCCCTGTTTGAGCTTGCCCTTCGCAATAACCTTATGCTGGGCGATCTTTCCCTGTGGTTTTTTGCCCTCCTGACGTGAATCGCGACTCTCCTCCTTATCATCCTTATCATCCTTTTTATTTTCGTCGCCCTTCTTGTCCTGATGTTTGACCGCCTCCCTGATCGCATACTCCGTAGCCGCTTTGGATTGAGTTTGGGCACGAATCATCGGCTGTTGAGGCACCTTGCTCTTTTTAAGGACCTCGTTGAAATCAGAATCCCTCGGTTTTGGCTTTTCAGTTTCCTTCTGCCTCTGGCGGACTCTGTCCTGTCTGACCCTCTCCGCTCTATCGACCTTCTTCGCCATAAATACCTTTCTTTCCCTGCCACACGTTACAACATCATCATTTGTCATCCTCGAATGCTTTAATCGGGGATCCAGCAATTCCCACATCTGGATTCCCGCTTTCGCGGGAATGACAACCAACACTTAAACTATCATGGATCATCAAACTTCAGTAACGGTTTTCTCCCCCCGCCACTTTCTCAGCTGATGAATCGTTCCACCCAGTTCGTCGAGTTCACGTTGCTCTTTCCGATTGATCTCATTTTTAATCTTCTTCTCCCAGAGCTCCTTGTGCTTTTCCATGACCTGGAGCTCCTTCGAGGCATCTATGTAATCCCTTCTCGCAACTGCAACTTGACTCTCACATTCTTCAACGACGATCTCCTGATCCTCGATCTCCTCATCCTTCGCTTCCTCATCCTCCTTGAGCTTTCTCATGAAGTTGACGTGGACATTACCATCTCCGACCATCACGCCCACATCCATCTGACTCTTCATCTCCTTCCGCGCTTCATGCCAACGCTCGATGATCTCCTCCTTCTCCTCCTTCAACTCCTCCAACTTCTTCCTCGCCTCATTCAAATCCCTTATCGCCCTAGCGAGTGCGATCTCCGCACGGCGTTTCATCCGCGCCTTGATTGTCAATAGAGCTTGTAATCTGTATTTCTGTTTAGCCATGATCACTTCGTGATTCGTGATTCGTGATTCGTGGTTCGCAACCAAAGCCACAGATCACCAATCACAGATCACTCAAATATATCCTTTAACATCTCAATCGCCTCATCGGCGTCTATCTTATCTTGAATACCCTGTTTCAAGAAGTTATTGACTTCATCGATCTTCTCGATCGCATAATCGACCTTGGGATCGCTGCCCTCCTCATATGCGCCTATGAGGATGAGATCCCTCTCCTTCTCATAATTCGCCACGACCTCCCTAACCTTCATAGCAGCATCCTTATGATCATCATCGATGATCGAGGTCATCACACGACTTACGCTCTCAGATACATCGATCGCAGGATACTGTCCTCGCGCGGCGAGCGCACGGGAGAGGATTACGTGTCCATCGAGGATGGATCGCGTCTCATCGGCGACCGGTTCGTTCATATCATCGCCGGCAACGAGTATTGTATAAAATGCTGTGATAGATCCCTTGTCTGAATTTCCCGATCTCTCGAGGAGCCTAGGAAGGGTTGAAAAGACTGAGGGAGTATAGCCCTGCCTCGCTGGAGGTTCACCGACCGCGAGTCCGACCTCGCGAAGTGCCCTGGCAAAACGTGTGATCGAGTCCATCATCAACATAACTTTTTTACCCCTGTCGCGAAAATACTCCGCTATAGCAGTTGCGACATACGCAGCCTTTAGACGAACGAGTGATGGTTGGTCGGATGTCGAAACGACCACTACGGATCTCGCCAGCCCCTCAGTTCCGAGTGACTCCTCCAGAAAATCCCTAACTTCACGACCTCTCTCACCTACGAGACATATCACGTTTACATCGGCCTCGGTATTTCTTGCGATCATTCCGATCAGCGTAGATTTACCCACACCCGCCGCCGCAAAAAAACCAATGCGCTGTCCCTCACCTACTGTCAGCATCGAATCGATCGCTTTAATCCCGACTGAAATCTTTTTTGTTACGCGCTCCCTCGTAAGCGCCTTCGGAGGATTTGCGGTAACGGGATACTCCTCTTCGAATTCGAGCGGACCCTTCTCCTCCGCATCGAGGGGATCCCCTAGGCCATCAAGGATTCTTCCTAGAAGTCCTTCACCAACTCGAACGGTCAGAATATGTCCCGATGGGATAACGTCGTTGCCAAGGCCTATACCCTCGAGTTCAGCCAGAGGCATGAGCAGAACTTCTTGATCTCGAAAGCCAACAACTTCAGCCTTGATAGGAGTCTTACTATGATGGGTGACTATGAAACAGAGCTCGCCCATCCTGACGCCTGGAACCACGGCGCGAACGACTATCCCCGTCAACTCCGTAACCTTTCCCTTTATCGTATACGTGGAAACGGATGAGAGTAGATGATGATATTTTTTGAAATCCACGATTGGGAGATCAGTTTTTTTCTCAGAAGTTTTAGTTTTTTTAGTTTCGTTTTTCATAGTGACCAGTGATCGGTGATCAGTGATCAGTGATCCTGAGACGAACCACGAATCACGTATCACGAAGCACGAATTCAGATTTCTAGAGCCTTTCTAATAGCTTCCAGTTGCAAATCGAGCTGTGCATCGATGGTACCTACCTCCGACTCAACCACACAGCCGTTCTTCGTGATCGCTTCATCAGGACGAAGTGAGAGCCTCTTTGTCCTATCGATCTTCTCCCTAAAATCGACATCCCTCTCCATAAGCGTACTGTAATCCTCCGGATTCAGCCTGATGACGATTCGATCACCGAGAGTTTTCTCGAGCGCCTGATGTACAACATTCTCTATCAATGTAGAATTTTCCGATGCGAGTTTACTGATGACCTTTTCTGCTATGGACATCGAAAGTTTGATCAGCTCCGGCTCCGCACCCTCGTAGAAGCGCTCGCGAATGCGTTCCAGCTCCACCAATTTTTCCGTCACAGTTGCAAGCCCCTTGGCCTCACCTTCAGAAAATCCTTTCTTTATGGCCTTCTCGCTCTTCGCCTTCGACTCATCAAGCACCCTCTTTGCATCCATCCTGATCTTCTCGGCATCCGCCACCGCATCCTGAAGAATCTTTTCCGCCTTGCCACGTGCATCTATCACCCGCTTATGGACGACGCCTGC
>CAYWIG010000238.1:0-4035 GCA_964458295.1 uncultured Myxococcales bacterium | reverse complement strand
CCCTATGGAAATTGGAATGATCGGCCTGGGTGCGGCCATTCTCATCTTCGCCCTCATCACCGTAATAAATCTCATATCATCCTAACCGAGCAGTCCTAATTGCCAAGTTGTCAGAATTATAGTAAATTCAGCAAATCCAGAATATGAAGAAACGCATCGTTCCAACTTTTGTCACCATATCCCTCTGCCTTCTCACTTATTTCTCCGGCGCAGCTTACGGTAACAACATTGACCCATTTTTTAAACTCAGAGATCATCTTTACGTTGAAGGCGTTTCAGTTCAAAAGGATTTCACCAACCTGGAAATGGTGGGAGCTATCATCAAAGCCGAGGATATAGATTTCGCACTTCAAGAGATTCAGGAAGCAGGCGGAGAAATTCGGTCTATCGTCGGTCAGATCATCACAGCGAAAATCCCAAGATCAAAAGTTGAGGAAATAGGAGGATTGGCCGGAATACGCTACGTAGAATCCTCAAAACCGATGAACCTTTTCAACGATCTCGCCGATGCGGATACCGACGTTGATTCCGTTATCGAAGGAAGTGGCCTCGAGGCTTCGTACAACGGTAACGGTATCATCATGGGGGTGGTGGACAGCGGCATCGACATCACACACCCTGATTTTCAGGACGCCGATGGAAACAGTAGAATATTATACATCTGGGATCAATCGGATGACACCGGACCCGGGCCATCGGAGATCGAATCGACCTACGGGACGGAATACGATACCGATGCGATAGCCCAAGGGATTGTGAGTCAAGTTGATACCGTGGGGCATGGCACTCATGTTACCGGGACTGCAGCAGGACGCGACGATACATATCCCGGCGTCGCGGATGAGGCATCGATCATTATGGTGAAGACCAACGGTGAAAGCTCCGAACTTATCGACGCAGCGAATTATATCTTTCAAAAGTCAGATGAACTCGAAATGCCGGCCGTCATAAATATGAGCTTGGGTACTGAAGTCGGAGCTCACGACGGCACCTCCCTTTTGGAACAGGGTTTGGACACATTCCTCGATGCCGCATCAGGACGTGCCATAGTAGCTGCCGCTGGAAACTCAGGCCAGCCGACGGGAGGAAGGCATGCGACCTTCGGAGTTGAAGCTGGTGCCATGTCGGCCGTACGATTGAACGGATCTGCGGGCAGCTATGCTATCATCGACATTTGGGGCGCTCAGGATTGCGACGTCGATTTAACGGCGATAATGCCTGGGGATGGGGATGTAGCGGATTTGATCGCCAAATCGGCTTGGGTCTCACAGGGTGAATCAGTGGCTGGAACCTTCGGGGATACTGGCATTGTGATCGAGTTTGACCGATCAGAGACCACGAACGCCGAAAACGGAAAATGGCAATCCTTGATATTCATCGCACCAGTTGCCGGTTTTGAGTTTGATATCGTATTCAGAGCAAATGCATCCTCGTGCCCATCTCTGGATGCGTGGATATTCGACAGCACGACCACTCCGTATTTTGAAGATCTTAACGAAACGACAGATGGAATCGTCTACAATCCCGGCAGCAACAGCAGCACCGTAAGCCTCCCAGCCACAGCAGCCAACGTAATAGCGGTAGCTGCCTACACCACTAGGACAAAATGGATCGCTAGCGGTGCTGAGGTGGATATGTCGTCATTATTTACAACAGATGATCTATCATATTTTAGCAGCAGGGGACCGGCGATCTCATCCTCTCAGGGCGAAAAACCAACACTCGCAGCTCCCGGCACTTACCTGATATCGGCATATTCAAAGGACACCGAAAGTCCGGACCCGACGATGCTGATGGATGATGGAATCCATTACGCAATGGCAGGAACCAGCATGGCTTCGCCGCACGTAGCGGGAATCGTTGCAACGATGCTGGAGGCGAGTCCGGAATTATCATATGCCGACATAATGCTGTATCTCAAAGCAACCTCACGCATCGACTCCTATGTCGGGAACATACCAAACGACGACTGGGGATATGGAAAGATAGACGCGCTATCCGCCGTATGGGCCAGTCAAAATGGGCCTATCGATTTAGACAGTATCGCGCTCATAGGAATACCGGATGGCGCGGACGATGTTCCGGCGGATACGAACTCACTCATTCTGCATTTCCCTTCACCGACATCATCATCCACACTCACCTCAAATAATGTTTACGCAGTACCCGTGAGTCCAACTCAGATAAACCTCTCCACATCCGATGATGGACTCAAGTCCTACGATGTAAATTGCGACCCATCGGATGCGCTTCCAGGTACGATCTCAACCGCAGGAAGCGATACGAGCATCGTGGCCCTGCACCTGGATTCACTCCTTGGTTTCGGTTCATTTGCAGTATGTGTCTCGGACGATGTTCTAAATGAAGACGATGTCATCTACGGAGCCACCTCTATTGATTTTACAACGACCGGAATGGGTGGAGAGTGGAACAACGATTATGGAGGTTGCTCATTGATGAAAAATTCAAAAAGGACCTATCCGAAAATTCTAGTCACGCTCTTCCTATTTCTAGTACCTGTTCTTACCTCATATCGATTTTTCTCCAAAAAAAAGATCGTGACGATCATGTCGTTACTCCTCTTAATCTCTTTTATAATACCTACAGAAGCCATTGCCGAGGAGAAAAGGTCGCTTCAGGAACTCGTTCACATCTGCAAAACGGATGAGGGACAGAAAGCGCTCGACGCATGTGAAGAGGCGATTGAAACGATGCCGGTCGATACCCCCGCGCCGCAGAGGGCGGAGATGTTTCGTATTCGCGGAGTTATATACGGCGACTTGGAACTTCCCGAAGCGGCGATTCCAGAGTTCGACGCTGCGATCAACGTATGGCATGATGATGCTAAATCATATTACAATAAGGGATTAGCCCTAGAGAGATTAGGACTCGATGAGAGGGCCTTTGAAGCCTACGTGAAGGCGACAGAACTATCACCCCTCATGGCCGAAGCGTGGGGTGGCCGCGGATTCGTGGCATTTAGCCTCGATGACAAGTATGAGTCGGCGGCGTCATATCAAAAGGCCCTCGAACTCGATCCAACATATTTCGATAAACATCCTGATGAGCGCGAGTTGTACTCCGATTCCCTCCCAACCTTTGAACCGAAGGAACAAAAGGATAGGGAATGGGCTGTTCGCTTCACACCGAATGTCGGTTGGCTCGCAAAGGTTACAAGGAGTTTCAACGCAAATCCCTTGGCTAGCGCCTCCATCGATAGATTCATGTACTTATTTTTTCAGCCATCATTTGAAGTCAACCTGCAAGGTCCCTTCTTCGCTACTGGATCGGTCACATATGCGCGAACAACGGGTACAGGCCATGTAATTCAAAACGGCGTCGATAGGAATGTCGAGGGTGCGCTGAATACGATCGGCATCACAGGTGGAATTCAATACGCAAACACCGATCTCAGCATTGACGACAAACGCATCCGCCTTTGGATCGAGATGGAAGTCGGTCCTTACATAACAAATTCCAGCAGTTCGATAGTCGCCGGCAATTGGATTCTATCCGGTTCACGGACGACCGTCAGCTTTGGAATGAACGCAGGCCTCGGCTTCGATTATGAGATAAGCAAGAATATCGATCTCGGGGTTAATGCAAAGGTGCATTATGTCCTTTACGATCGAGATGATTACATCATGATCGGCGTTGGTCCCAGCTTTAGATATCATTTCTAATTTTTAATTTTGAAATCCAGGACTAAACTGCAGCGGCGGTTTCGAAGACGCCCTCTGGCAGACCAACCCTTGCTATAGGCTGAATTCTTAGGTTCTCCGACAGCTCCTGATAGGAAAGAACTGATAGCTGTGGAAATTCGAGCTCAACGATCTTTCTGAAATAACGCCGTATTTCAGCGGTCGTTAGAATCACAGGAGGTCTTGCACCTGGTGGGAATGGATGACTCGCGATCTCCTTGCCCACAGCCTCGACGATCTCCTGCGTGATCTCCGGTTCCAGCGCGAGATAGTTACCCTTCTCCGTCCTCCTGATTGCATTCTTGACCAAATCCTCAATATCCGGGTCCAGCAG
>CAYWIG010000237.1:0-4057 GCA_964458295.1 uncultured Myxococcales bacterium | reverse complement strand
CCCATTTATCTTCCAAGCGTACAAGGTCGGCAGAACCAACATCCCAATAGCCAGCGGGGCATTCAACAAGTCCGGTGGAAACGTCCTGCTGGCCCCTGGAACCTATGACATCCTGGCAATAGGCACAGATGACAATGTGGCCGCTAGCCCCAGAACCAGGGTGAAGGCCGTGGAAATCAAGGCTGCTGAAAAGAAGGATGTCAGTATCAAATTTGAGATGAGTAAGCTCACACTGGCAGCGGTCGACGGAAAGAACAACAAACTTCCTGCCGAGTTTATTATCAGGGAACATGAGAGCGGAGCGGAGATGACTAAGGTTAAATCGGAAACCGGCTCCGCAGTATCGATTCCCCTTCCCCCTGGTAATTACGATATCGTAGCAGTCAGCTTGAAATCGACTATTGAGCCGAGACCTTCGGTTCCCGTACCGATGATCGCCTTGACCGCAAAAAAACCTATTGAGAAGACGATTAAGTTTATATTAGGAACACTGAGGCTTAGAGGAAGGAACGCTAAGGAGCTCCCGATCAATACGCAGTTTACGATGTATAAGTCGGGCTCTGATGAAATCATATCGAGCGCCCCACCATCGACCGATTGGGTGCTCTTCGATATCGCCCCCGGAATGTACGACGCGCTCGCCATCGACATAACTCCTAAGAAGGATCCAAAACCGATGATATGGCTCAGGGATCTCAAGGTCGAGGATGGAAAGAGCTCTAGTCATGAAGCCATATACACGACGGGAAAGATCAAGGTCATCGGAAGAGGCCCGAATAATAAGATCATCGAATGTAAATTCAAGGTGTTTCAGTACGGTGCTGACAGGGAGTTGATCAGCGGTGTTACCGGCGATGATTGGGAGATCTTCGAAATTGAACCCGGTAAATATTACCTCGAAGCCAGTTATGTCGATGAGGTTAAAGCGGTTACCCTAAAGAAATGGATCAACGTCACGATAGCTGATAATGAAGTTGTGGAACAGATTCTTAGATTTTAGATCGCAAAAAACCAACCCCAGGGGTTAAAGCACGCAACCCAATTTCCAAACCCCTGGGGTTGGTTTTTTGCGATCTAAGGTAACCAGAAAGCCTTCTCCTCCCCATCATAATGCAACAGCTGTTCGATCAGCACCTTTATCGCAATATCCACGACATTTTTCTTCTCATCGAAATTCAGAGATAGACCATCAGGTGTAAATACTAATCTTCTTAAACCAAGCTTAGAAAACATACTATCCGGAGAATCTTGGAAGGCAAGCTCCTCAGGAATTGAAAATGAGATCGCACTCTCCTTGGGGGTATACTGTGCGATAGCGGTCATGAGCTGATCTGCTAAATTGGAAATAATGCGCCTTGAGGGAATCGTCGTTATATTACTTCCCTCGATGGGAGTAATTACTAACCTCGATCTATCCGCAAGCGTTCTGAGCTCGATCGAATATCCCGATTCATTTTCAGGATCGCTCTGCAGACCACTAATTTCAAGACCCAATAACAATGATACGTCGAAACTCACTATCGGCCCATTCCAAGGATTCGGATCATTTGGTTGCATGGAAAGAATCACCGGATCGCCATCCGCATCAAATTTAATTGGAAGATTGCCATAATCATCCGTCGGCTTCGTCCCATCAACCTCAATGGCGTAAAACGACATCTCCAAACCTCCAAGCTGCAACTCAACAATCGTACCCGTCGGCACATCATATGTTGCACCGATATCGGTTCCGCTCGTTCGCGGAACGACAGGAAGCTCAGAAGCAGTTGTAACCGACATCCTCGGTCCTAAGGCACGGCTGCCTCTAAGAGCCATTATGAGAGGTTGCTTGGCGGGAAAATAGTCGTACGTCGTGAGTGAGGAACCAAGGAGTTCCATCACTCGCGGCCTTATGTAACACATCGTCGGGGGTTTATCCTTCACTCCGGGGATCGGTTCAAAGGCATCGCACTCCTCCACAAAATCAAAACCAATCCTATTGAAGAACGGCTCATGAATATCGAAATCGAGAAGACCCTTCACATTATATCCATCCCCGCGTGCAATAGCCGCATACATAATTGCACCGATCGCATCCAATGAAATCCCTGCTCCGATATCAAAACCGCCAAGGTCGGATGCTCTTTTAATCCTATCCACTTCATCCGGAGAAATTACGGCGCCGGCGCTGGGTAGTTTGAATTGATCCGGTGTATCCTTAAAATAATCATGGTCCCCCGCAGCCAAGTTTATCCCCAGAGATACTCCTTGTGACGAAAAATTGGTATCACCGCTAAGACCTATCCATAGAGGTAGCACCATCGACGGCAAGATCTTTGCAATCGCACTATCATCGTCGGAACCATCCTGACTTCCTATGGCTATGGGAATCCTAAAATAATCCCTCATCGAACCTGTAGCGAATGATGAACCGGAGCAGTAGATCATCGAATTTATCGAATCCAATATCGCCTCTTTCACAGCCACCGTTTGAGCATGTATGGAGTTGAACGCTTTACAAACCTTCTTGACCGAAGATGCGGCCGCGTCCACGTCACACCATACGAAATGCCCCCATGGTGAGGCGTTGCCGACAAAATTAGCCGGAATGAGCGAAGCTGGTTTGTGTTTGCAATAGCTCGAATCTTTATACGCACAATCATCGTGGGGACTTGAAATAAGAAACAGCTTCTCACCGTCCTCGTTCTCCTCGATGAGAAGTCTGACATCGATCCTGGCCTCATCAAAACCTATGATCAAAGGCAAAGGCTCCTTATCGCCAACACCATCACCATCGCTATCTGGCGATACATCGATTCCAGCTCTCACGTCATCGACGGTCAACGACAGATCAATTCGATTCTCGCTCATGGAAAAATCACTGAGCATTATATTGCCAACGGTTGGAATACCACTGATCGATATTACAAACTGACCGAGGCCGCCTTCAGAATCACATTTTGGTATCGATATCCCTTCGGCCTCTTCATTCTCCTCAATCGGTTCATCGGTTGCACTTTTGGCGATACTTTCGTTGTCATCCGATGGAGCGGTGATATTTTCAAGTGTACCCACGAGAAATTCTGAAAATTCATCTGATGAAAAGAAGTTGTTCACGAATGGCACGAGTATGGAATTAAGCATCGTATCGGAGAGCGTAACACCCAAGGCATTCTCCAATCCCGCGGATCCTCTATCGTTATCGAACGGACTGATAACCTTTCCCCAACCGAAGGTCCAAGCGAACTGTTCCATACCATCGGCGGTCTCGAGCGTCGCAACATTGATTCCTACCCTGGGAACCAAATCCACCGCAAACTCACCGCCGGCGTCAGCGCATATCTCCCTCGGCTCCTCCCTGTTGAATTGCATCGTAATGCAGGATAGACCGCCACCGAGTTTAAATCTCCACTGAATATCCGGATACTCCTCAAAATTATATGCAGGCATTGGCGGCGGAGAAATAAAGTCAAGGGATGCAACCCCTCTCGACGTTGTAAATTTAATATCCGTAAGTTTGGGACATCTTCCCTCAACCGCTGCATTGCATGCCGATATAGTCAAATTATTATCACCCGAACCAGCTGGCACACCGATGACGAACCTCCCCTGCCCACCCTGTTCGACCGTCGTCTCGCAGGTGATGATCTTTGAATCCCCTTTTGAATCCCGCATCAGATTATCGACCGAAATCTTTACTCCACCAGTCGAGGCACCGATAAAATCACAGTACTGACAATCCCCTAGGAGATTGACCGTAACCATGACCATCTTATCATCGATTCGATGCTCGGTTAGTATGTCCGGATTGTAGGAGACCTTCGAATCATCCAGGACAGGCGCTACAACCTTGCTGCTCCTAACCCTCTTCTCGACCGATTCACCGGAGAGCCTACTCGCGGAGATCGACACCGTATGAGGACCCACAGAGCCCATCGGCACACCGACCGAATAACGTCCCTTGCCATCCAGGCAGAATGAAGCGTCGGGGGATCTATTATCCCAGCACCCACTGTTCACCGGATTAGATGTGTTCACGCATTGAATTTTCTTTGTGTATTCATTCTGAACGGCTACG
>CAYWIG010000236.1:0-4061 GCA_964458295.1 uncultured Myxococcales bacterium | reverse complement strand
ATAGGGGGTGTGAGGGCGGATTATCTTAGGGGGATGATCTCCAATCGGGCGGCTCACTGGATTGGCGAATCCATTGATGAATCCATGCGATCAAATGAGAGGGTGGGATCACCTCTGGATTTTGTAACCATGATGAAGGAGGACGCGGAGCTCAACATTCAAATAAAAGAGGGAATTAAGAGGCGGATGAGAGGGCAGCTGCAGAATATTACTAGGGATGTAATCGCGGAAAGGGTTTTTGGGGATATCAATGATGATGCCAAGAGGAGGGAGGCCATCGATATTGCAGATCGCACGATTCAGGAGATCGATGAAAATATGGGCGATCGTATCGATGCGACCGTGGGAGTGCTCTATTCATCCGTCGTCGAGAGGATGGATGAGATGGCTCTACAGCAGATGTTCAATGCCGATGTGAGGGTAGGAGGGGTAAACGCTCTCATCGAACTCGCCCTTTCGCAGGATGATATTTCATACAACGTCTCCAGGGCTTTGGGGGAGATTGTCGGTGATGGGATGGTGATAAGTATTCGCAAAAGGATCGGTGAATCCTTGGATGGAAGTCTACCACCGGAGGCACTGGGTGCACTTGCCGAGGGACCGAAGGCGTTTGAGGAATATATGTCAAATGTCGGTGATAGATTTCCAATCGAATCCCTGGAGGAGATATTAAATTCAGTTCTGAATTTTCCCGCCCTAAAACTTCCAACTCCTGCATATGCTTCAATCCTAGCTGCAAGTGCGGCGGGACACTTCGCACGCGCCTTCAAGGGTCTCTACGTCGATCCATATGAATTGAGGAGAGGGACGGAGGTTGTCCGCGTCATGATATGGCAGATTAAGAACAAGGAGGCGATCAATCTAAGTCTCATGCAACTCGGATCGATCGTGGGTGGACTCACTCCGAAGCTAAACATCAATCTTTCGATTGAGGAGATGAAGAAAAAGCTATCGAAGCCTCTTTGGCGCATTGATCAATTGAACGCGCAGCTCGAGGGATTGCTCGGGATGCCAATTGATAAGATGACGGAGGCTGTAGAATCATTTTCACAAGAGATGGTGGAGTCGTTGGAACAACTTCAGGTATGTCTAGCTGATTTCAATGTTGAGGGTGATATTGAGTCTGTGAGCGAAGTTACTAAGGAGCCGCTGGTGGGTGATGTATTTGGTGAATTCACCGAAGGAATTCTGGAACCTATCGATCTTGTAGGTGAGGATTACCTCGATATTGATACAGTGTCGTTTGACGAAATCAATATGCTCGGTCCTGCGGCTGAAATCTTGGATGGTGAACTCGTTCCCTATGGATATCTACCCTTCTCAAGCGAGTTGGACCCCGTCCTTCTCCATAGTGGCGAATACTATTCCGAGGTGACCGATCTTATGATCCCCGGAGTTGGAATCGATTTTAAATTTACCAGGATATATCGCGGTCGATCATTTTTTTTGGGAGAATTTGGATGGAGATGGACACATTCATATGCAGAGCGCCTTCTCACGTCGGAGGGCGGACTGACATACATAGATGGGAGGGGTAGGAAGTTTTTTATCGAGAATCGGGATGGAGGATTTGAACCTCCCGCGGAGTTCTTCATTAACCTTATCAGAAGTAAAGGCGGGGGATATAAAATTCAAACTGAAGAGGGTGTTATCACATCGTTCAATAAGGTTGGACTCCCCATTGAAAAAAAGGACAGGTATGGAAATCACATCGAATATCGATACGACAAGGGCGGTCTCTTGAGGGAGGTGATAGATACATATGGACGAAGGGTCCTATTTCATAGGAGGGCCGATGGATTGATAGAGGCGGTAGAGGATTTTACGGGAAGGAGGGTGAATTATAAATATAATAAGTACGATGAGCTCATAGGTGTATCATCCCCAATAACCATCGACTATCCAGGTGGTAGGACAACGGCATACCGTTATGAAAGAGGTTTAGCCGGCACCCCTCGCACCCATCTTATTACGATGATCGTCGATCCGAAGGGTCAAGTCTATCTCAGGAATCGATACGATTCCAAGGGCCGAGTCACTGAGCAACGGTATGGCGACAGGCCGTGGGTCAGGGTGGAGTACGACAATGAGGATACGACATCGGTAGTCGATAGCCTTGGCGTTGAGCGATTGTACAAGTTCGATGAATACGGCCACATAACCGATAGCTTCAGAATAGATGACGATGAAAGGAGTTTGATAAAATCCCATCGCTACGACGGGAGGGGGAGGCGGATATCCACCTGTCGACCGTCCGGAAGATGCAGGCGCTATGATTATGATACCAAATTCAGATGGCCTATAAAAATAGAGGAACTTCCCTCCGATAAGAGGGAATCGAGGATTACGACGATAAGGAGGGAGCCCGTTTTTGGAAGGCCGCTTCTAATCGTGGATGCTGTGGGGCGAGAGACGGAATTTAAATATACGAGAACATGGCCACATTCCCTGATCGAAGTCTGTACGACGCTGGAATCCGACAACGATAATCGCGTGATCGAATCGTACTCGCATAACGAATGTGGCCAGTTGGTAAAGTTCATAGATCCAAATGGCTTTTCAACGAAGTTCGAGTACAATCCATCAAAAGATCCCGATGGGGATTTCAATCCTACGGGGATCTTTCAAACTGATGGTGATTTCAAGTGTGGATATTTAAGATCCATAGACGATGGTGGCGTAAAGAACTTCAGATATGATCCGGTTGGTAATATCATCGCAATCGAACGAAGGGATAAAAGGACCGAGCTCTTCGGAGTGAACAGTCTAAATCAGATAGTCGCTGAGCATTTGCCAGGGGAGGCGCCGAGATCCTATACGTTCGATGCCAATGACAATCTTATTGAAGTGAAGACGATCGATGGGGAGCACAGTATACTTCAAAAATTTGAGTACGGTACTTTGGACAATGTGACAACGGCTGAAAAACAGGTAGCTGATGGTGTCTTCGCGAAGATGCAATATGAATATGATGCCAAGGGAAGGCTTCTAGGAACTGAATATCCGGAAGGTAATCGTAAGGAGTATGAGTACGACAGGAATGACAATTTAAAATGCGTGCTTCACGGAGTTGGATCGCTCGATATGACGAAGGAATGTTACGTATATGATGTAGATGGCGATATAATAGGATATACCAATGGCGCTGGAGCCACGACCCTCTTCGAACGAAACGGGTTTGGAGAAGTCGAAGCCGCAGTCGACCCCCTCGGCAATAAAGTTCTCATAAAACAAGATGGCGTTGGAAGGGTTATCGAAAAATCACATTCTGATCGAAACGACGTTCTCCTTTCAAAGACCAAATACAGGTACGGGCTCCTTGATGGCCCGGTTCAGGTTGTGAGACACCTATGGAATGACCGTCCCGAACTATCGAGGCCTGTCGCGACACGATATGGATATGACGACTCCGGAGAACTTATATCCGTAACGAACGCCATGGGTGGTAAAACGAGCTTAAAACGAGACAGGTTCGGTAATGTTATATCGATTGCAGACGCGGCATCCACAGAGAGAGTGTTTGTGAGGGATCCGTTTGGAAATGCGATCGATGAGTACTTCAATTCGAATGGAGAGAGGTTAAAAATTCTCCGCAGAAAGTATGACGATGCGGGAAGGCTTACGGAGTATAACTATGGGACAGGTGAATCGTGGCGTCTTTCCTACGATGGAGTTGGTAACCTTATATCGATTCAGAATCCCTACGAAGCAAAGATAGGATATGAACACGACGATCTCGGCCGAACGATCTCTGTAACGAAGGATGATGATGGGGAGCTCCTCGTATCCAGATACGTTTGGGATTTAAATGGTAGGTTGGTAAAGGCGATCGATGTGTCAGGTGGTGAAACTAACTTTTTCTATGATTCATTGAATAGGTTGATTGTAGAGGAGTATCCAGACGAATCGAAGAGGCAAATAACGTATAACGATGCGAACGATATAATCGGCGTGGTTGGGAGGGGTGGCGGTAGGATATCCATTGCAGTCGATAGGATGGGGAGAATACTTACAAGGATCGCTAGTTCAAAACTCGGCTGGATTCCATCGGTAAAACAGGA
>CAYWIG010000235.1:0-4070 GCA_964458295.1 uncultured Myxococcales bacterium | reverse complement strand
GACGGAGAGGATGATGAGCACGCGGCCGGTCGATGCTGAACGAATCTTACGTTGAAAGTATGTCCTCCTGATCATCGGTTTTAGGATGTAGATGAGATTTGCAAAGTCCCTATCTGCAAGTCCATGTTCATCCTCATCGGGATTGAGGATACGATCTACATCATCGATCAGGATGACATGGTTTTCATCCCTTCGTTGTGAGGTCTGGTCCAGGAGGTTGTTGAGCTTTGCGCGAACCGGCGGGTTATCATCGTCGAATAGGTGAACATCCATCTCCATCTGCTGGGCTATGGGCTTTAGTCGCTTTATGAATCTTGTTCTGCCGGTTCCCTTACCCCCCGATATGCATATGATGTGCGGAACGCTGGAATTGCCATCGGCGATCGATTGGAGGGATTCCTTGATTATATCCGTTTCGAATTTCCGACCGATGATCTTCCCCTCCTTTGGGAGGTAGGAGAGTAGAGTCTGGCGAGTTTCAGGGGGATATTCCCTCGGTGAACTGTATTGAAGCGCTTGTGCTGCAATTAGAGCCGATGGATATCGTTCATCCGGATGCCTCGCCATCAGCTTCATGATGATTCTGTCCAAATATGAGGGGATATCCTCTCTATATGTGCTGGGAGGCGGGGGGTCGTATGAGAGGTGTTTTTTCAACGTCTCCATCGTGTCGATCTTGCTTCCGCTCTTAGTCTCTTCGCAGAATGGCTGTACGCCCGTCAGGCAATAGTAGAATGTGATGCCCAGTGAATAGAGATCGCTCCTGTGATCAGGCGATGGAAAGGAGTAGGCGTCGATTCCAAGGCGTTTTACGATGAGTTCCGGCGGCATGTAGTTTGGAGTGCCACCGGGTTTGTCGGGTGGTCTAAATGTCGCCAGACCGAAATCTATCAATGCCAGCACCGGGTGCTCGCCAAATTTTCGTAGAAGGAGGTTTTGAGGCTTAATATCGAGATGTAGGAGTTTATGATTGTTTAAGTATTCTAACGATCGGAGTGACTGTAGGAGCAGCTCCTCAATCGTCGCGATCGGTGCTTCAACGAGTTTTTTTAAATCACCCTCGCTCAGGAGCTCTGATGTGAAGAAATACTGATCGGTCTCAGGATCGAGGCCAAAATCATAAATTCTAGAGATATTGGGGTGCGAGAGTGATTTTAATATTGAGAATTCGTTCTTGAAGCGCTCCGCCGCAATCTTTCTGGATTTGAGCGGAGGCCATTTGAGGAATTTTAAAGCGACTGCATTGTCCGAGGGATCGACGACCCTCCACACGACGCCGCCGCCACCTTCGGACAGCTTCTCTAGAAGCTTATATTTCCCCCCGATTATCCTGCCCTCCAACTCCCCCTCGGGGAAGAGGCTGATTTGGGACATGACCACACTATATACAATATTTTATTGGGATTGTCATCGAATGTGGGATTTTTTTTAAATATCTCTCCGGCCTGGTTTTGATGACCGATGAGGCGGGCTTTGTCTGTCTGCGGTTTTTTCTCCCCCTGAGGTCTCTTTTTTAACTAAATCTAGGGCTCAGTAATTTATAAATCACAGGTGCTGTTTGACAATCGCTTAAAAAAAAGCATTAGTCCCTTTTTAACGACATTATAATGGGAGAAAATGACGATGAGGAGATTCTCTAAAACCTGTTTTACACTGCTGTTTCTATTGACATTCACCCTATTTGTCTTCGCCTGTGGAAGTAGCGGCAGCTCCACTGGCGATAGTGACAACAATGATGAGCAGGCAGCGGATGAAGGTTCGAGCGATCTGACTGATGCTCAGGAAGCGAACGCTACATCCTTCATGCAGACGATCTTCAGTTCGCTCGGTTTAGCTGTAAGTGCCAGTTCAAATGTTCAAAACTCGCTTTTACCAAAGAGTTTCATGAAGTCGCAGGAGTTCGATTGTGATTCCGGGAGCATGGTGACGGGCGATGGCGGTAACACCCTCACGTTCAGCGAATGCGCTTTAAATATCGGAGAATTCTCGATCATATTTGACGGCTCCTTCGCACTGACCGTCGATGGATCGACGACGACGGTTACATACGACCTATCGGTGACATTCACTGATGCTTCCAGCACAGAAATATTTACGATGGACGGATTTATAGCTGAAACCGATTCAACGACTACATTCGATCTCGATGCATTATTCGATGGAGAGAGTATGAGTATGACAGGGGAGCTCACCGATGCCGGTGGCGGCGTATATACCGGCGAGATCACATTCACGGTGGATGGTGAAACTGCAACTTGCGTATTTACTGATTTTAATCCGGATACAGCAAACGAATCTGATTATGCTTACGCTTGCGGATTTTAGTTTAGATCTTTCATGAGAATTCGATTGTCATTCCCGCGAAGCCCATCACCGTATGGTGCGGGGCGAAGGCGGGAATCCAGCATATCGAATACTGGATCCCCCGCCCGCTTCGCCTTGCGAAGCATGGCGGGCGGGCCGATTAAAACACTCGGGGATGACAATCTTACAATCAAATTTTCATGACACTCTTGGGAGACCCCGGAAAAACGAAGCGCACTCCGGGGAGGAGGTCATTTGGAAGAGGGTTCACTTATGATGGGGAAGAGAGCCTCGGTACTTGAGTTGACTATCGACGGGAAATGCCCCTTCGTAAGTATATCAAAGAAATATGGGCCCATGATTCTCTTCAGAATTTCTGGATCGGCATCTACGTATTGGGATTTGTTGATAGGCGCACCAGTTGGCATCGATCCTGACTCAGCTACGATCCATTTATGAGGCCCTGGAGTTGCCGTAACTTCCTTTGACATATACAGAAAATCAGCAGATGTGATTTTGGTGAGAGCACCCGGTCTGTCCTTTAATCCGATCTCCAGATGTAACCGTTGGTTTGGCCTTTCCAACCTGAGATACCATTTCCCAATTCTATCAAAAATCTCAATATCCCAATATTTACAATTTCCTAAATCTATAGATTCGGTTGTATCGTAATACCTCAGAGTTAACTTTGCATCCGTTCCAATCGATTGTCCTGCATCGAGTATCGATTGGTCCGTTATCTCCCAATATGTGAAGAGAAAGTGGGGTTCGATGAGTAAGAGCTTTAGTGTGTTCGAACCAAACTCGGGCTTGTGCCTGGTGGATGTGAGTTCATTGAACGACCGTGAACGATAATTATCTCCAGGCACTGGGTTTAAAATTGAAGAGGAGTTTGGAAAAATTGTGCTGATCAGCTTTTCTAAATCTGTATTACGCGGAGAAGCGAGGTCATCAGTGCCATGCGATTTCGATCTCCTACCCCCCTTGGAGTTTCGGGGAACCTTGTCCGGCTTATAGACCATCGTTCACCCCTATCCGATAGTGGAAAATCTAATATGAATATTAACTAAAATCAACTTACCTTTTAAAGTGGAACTTAAGATATATCAGAGTAATATCTTATGTATCATATAGTTATACTTATATACTTAAACCAATTTACCTAATACAGAGAGTCCGAATAAAGATGTGTTGATATCTGAACTGGAATCATTTCTGATGTGTGTTCAGATTTATGAACAGTGTTTAGTAATGCGAACATCAAATGTTTATAATGATGAACAACACCTTTTCTGGTTTTCTGAGAAACTGAAATACAGTTGTAATCTATAAAACTTTTAAGGTGAAATTTTGAAGCATCGCTTGGTATGGAAATTGCTTAAGTCTCTCTCGACCAGGAGGTATTTATGCCGAAATATAGGATACTGTGTATCGACGATGATAAGGATTTCTTGTTGAGCCTCAAGCTTCAGCTGAGGGATGATTATAAGATATCGATATCCGAATCGCTGGAGCAAGGATTGCAGATTTTGCAGGAGGAGACGATCGATCTAGTTATGCTGGATGTGAATTTGGGTGATGAGGATGGTATCGCAGGGGTGAGACGCATTAGGCATGATTTTCCAGACATCGATGTTGTTATGTTATCCGGGAGACGTGATCCAAAGACCGTCGTAAGCGCGATCAGGGAGGGGGCGGCCGACTATCTGACGAAGCCGTTCGATGCCGGTGATATTACGGCTATCGTGGAACGACAGGCGAAGAAT
>CAYWIG010000234.1:0-4079 GCA_964458295.1 uncultured Myxococcales bacterium | reverse complement strand
TACTTTAACGACAGTCAGAGACAGGCAACCAAGGACGCCGGTAAAATCGCAGGATTGGATGTTAAACGAATTGTAAACGAACCGACTGCAGCAGCACTCGCTTACGGTTTGGATAAGAAAAAGGATGAGACGATAGCGGTCTTCGATTTCGGTGGTGGAACATTCGATATTTCCATTCTCGATGTAGGTGAAAATGTCGTCGAGGTCGGATCGACCAACGGTGACACTCATCTCGGCGGTGATAACATCGATCAGAGATTGATGGAATACCTCATCGACGAATTCAAAAAGGATCAGGGCATCGATGTATCAAACGACAAGATGGTTCTACAGCGTCTCAAGGAGGCAGCGGAGAAGGCGAAGATCGAACTTTCACAGACGATGGAGACGGAGGTCAACCTCCCCTTCTTAACCGCTGACGCATCCGGCCCAAAACACATGAACCTCAAACTCACGAGGGCCAAATTCGAGGCGCTTGTCGAGGATCTACTTCAAAAGACGATTGAACCCTGTAAAAAGGCATTGACCGATGCTGGGAAGACACCTTCTGATATACACGAAGTAATTCTAGTCGGTGGTTCCACCAGAATTCCAAAGGTACAGGAGATCGTGAAGGAGTTCTTCGGTCGCGACCCACACAAGGGCGTCAACCCCGATGAGGTCGTAGCAGCGGGTGCCGCGATTCAGGCGGGAGTTTTGGGTGGCGAGGTTAAGGATATGTTGCTCCTCGATGTCACCCCCCTATCGCTCGGTATCGAGACGCTCGGCAGTGTGATGACGAAGCTCATCGATAGAAATACGACTATTCCTACAAGAAAGAGTCAGATATTCTCGACCGCAGCCGACAATCAGACATCCGTCGAAGTACATGTTATGCAGGGTGAGAGGGAGATGGCCGAGGGCAACCGCACGCTTGGAAGATTTCATCTCGATGGTATTCCACCAGCGCCGCGCGGCATACCGCAGGTCGAAGTTACATTCGACATCGATGCCAACGGCATCGTTCACGTATCCGCGAAGGATAAGGCGACAAACAAGGAACAGAAGATCACTATTACTTCATCATCAGGTCTTTCCAAGGACGAAATTGACAATTTGGTTAAGGACGCGAAGTCACACGAATCGGATGATAAAATACGTCGTGAAGAGATCGACCAGCGCAATCAGGCCGACGCGTTAGTCTACAACACTGAGAAGATGTTGAAGGAGAACAAGGACAAGGTTCCGGCCGAGGATGCCAAGAAGATCGAAGAGGCATGTGAGGCTTGCAAGAAGGCCGTCGAGGAGAAAGATTCCGCGAAGATCAAATCGACGATGGAAACCCTGACACAGGCATCACACAAGATGGCCGAGGCGATGTACAAGGCTGTAGGCACAGAGGCCAAACCTGACGAGAGCACAAAGAGTGATGAGCCTAAGAAGGAAGAGGAAAAGAAGGACGACAACGTCGTCGACGCAGAATTCGAGGAGTCGAAAGACGCTTAATTCTCTGATTACTTAAGACAAAAACGGCGCCCATTCAAGGCGCCGTTTTTTTAATATATATCCACCAAGCTAATACCTCAGCATAACATCCAGACCTGCTGACACGTATCGAAAATCGCTATTTCTCTCTCCAGAACTCATATCCTCATCCCATGAGCGACCACCATTTACATAGAGTGCAAGATCAAGACCGTCTAACACATCGAAGGAGGTTATAAAGCGAAGACTGCCGTTCAGATTTGTAAAAAAAGACGGAGCAGCCTAGATTGCTCCGTCTGTATCGCTTAATGTTTTCTTCGTGGAGACTAGTTTGAATACTCACCCCACCTTACAAAAATCAAAAGCTATACATGGCTCGTCGCCGATGACCCATGCATCGTGTTCTGGGCCCATCTCGAAGGCATCTCCTGGACCTACGGTCACCTCCACGCCATTTGGTCCTTGAACAACCATCTGGCCTGAGTGAATATATCCTATATGCGCCTCAGAGTTCTTACCGGTCTGAGGGCTTGCGTGTTCAGACCACTTCCAACCAGGCAAATATTCTCCACGACCAATCACCGCCGTTTTCAAGACGACCATCGTTCGTTTACTTCCGTCTAGAAAAGTTCGTGATTCCTGGGAATTATCAAGATTCTTCACAATGATATCAGTCATTTTATCTCCTCTTCTCCGCAACTACAATAGAACCGATCGGCTTAGATATTTGATCGGAATAGTATTCCCGTTCAAGGTCACTCTCCAGACGATCTGAGACGATGTTGAAGTCGACTAGCAGCTCGTGAATCTTCGTATCACTTAGATATGTCAAACAGACCTCGCCGCCTGCATCTACAATGGTAGCCATCAGTGGATCGAGGTGCTCCTTCACATAGCCTGGAAAGTAATCCCATATCAGCACGCTTCCCTTTGGCATTACATCGGAAAAGGTATTTAGGATCTCTGTCAGAACTTCCAGAGGCAGGTAGTAGGACACTCCTTCAAAAACATAAATGATTGGCGATCCACGATCCCAATCGATCTCTTTAAATTCTTTATGAAAATTATTCGAGGATAGATCTGTCGGTAGGTAATCAACTTTTACGAGCGATTCCGATATCACGCCCTTGACTCTAAGATCGTGAATCATCTCTTCTTTAAAGTTCAGCATCGGAGGGAGATCGAGCTCGGCGTATTTTTCCAAACCACGCGCAGCATTGTGACGATATGGGAAGGTGTTGAGTCCTGCCGCGATGTTCATCATCTGCCGAATGCCGCGTTCCTCAATGCACTTTGCTGCCACATCCTCTATATGGCGTCCCCTGACAGCGACTGTCCGCCCCACATATGGACATAGCCGAAGCCACTTCTCAGCCATCGCCTTGCCTTCAATATCGCAGAAGTGTTTGGCGAGCGTATCGCGGCTGACATCAAGCTCAACGTCCCGCAAATACGCAACACCCTTTGCCGATGGACTGACCTTGTACATCCTTATCGTTCCTTTTAAAGTCGGATATTAGGAACCGCAACTTGCCGATCCACCACCTGCGCCCTTCTTAAATCCAAAACCTGGGGATGGATTTATAGAGTCGACCTCGACATCGCACTCAGCAGGTCTATCTTTGAAACCGGTGCAGACAGCATTCAATATAGCTTTAGGACTTCTACCCGCACTCGCCTTAACTTCGTTTATAATTAGTGTTGGTGAACCCCTCACGCCATATTTCTTTGCCAAATCAGCGTTGACTGAAAATATAGGAAAGCGACCCTTATAAGTGCTTTTATCTTCCAGGTTCTTTGTAACTTTAAACTCCTTGTCAGTTTTGCTGATACAGCTCGCTAATTTATTCTTATCGATGCCCGCCTTCTTTAAACAAGTATCGTCGGTCTTTCCCTCTTTCAAGAAACATCCGAGATATTTTCTAAATTTCTTCTTGTCGATCTCTTGCATACAATACTGTCTGACCTGCTCATCGAGCTCCTTCTTGCCGTGCATCGCATAATCGCAAAAACGAATGTTCAGATCGATCTTGTCACCGAGAAGATCCCAAACTGGCAGAAGACCCTTTTCGATCTGCGTTCCATATGGGCAGTGAGACATCACGAATACATCAACCGCTGGCTTCTCCCTCTTCTCCATGCAGAGCCAATTCGACTTACAGGTGGGATCTTCACAGTCTATCTTCGAATCATCATTGTCATCGGTCTTGTTGTCGCAAATTTCGGCCTTTGGATCGAATTTGCCGCCTGTCTTAAGGACCAGATAATCCGCTCCCGGCGCAACAAATCTCTGAATCTTGCTATAATTTGCTTCTTTCTCAACCTTCTTTGGAAGTAAAACGACGGGCAATCCGGTTATCTTTTCAGCGTCGTATAGTTTTTTTGCAGACCTCTCGGAATAGTCCATCTTAACGATTTTTTCGTTTGGAAAGAACTCCTTGATTTTGCCCTCCAAGCCCTCTGTATTACACTCCTTACAACGCTTATCGCTTATAATGGTTACATTTCCACTCCACCACCCTCCACTCTCAATGAACTTCATCGCACCCACCGTCGCAGCCGATGAGACCGCAGCAACGAGCAGCATTATCAGTACCAGTGTAACTTTCTTCATC
>CAYWIG010000233.1:641-4102 GCA_964458295.1 uncultured Myxococcales bacterium | reverse complement strand
ATCGTTGACAGCTTTTGCACCTTTTTGTGCAATTACATAACGCATAGACCCGCCATGGGTGCTCTGGGGTTCTACATCAATCACTTCCATGTCAAATTTATTGAAAAGATATTGGATAGAATGTACGGAGAAAAGAAATGTGTGCTCATCATAAATCTGATCATAAGTGGTTTGCTGAATTACATCAAGCAGATAGGGATCTTCAAACATAACGATTCCATCAGGTTTGAGTAAGACTTTGATACCTTCAACAATTGAATTGATATAAGGGATGTGGCACATGACATTAGCCGCCACATATGCATCGGCCTGACCATGTTCACGTACAATTTTTTGGGCCAGCGATTTGTCAAAAAACTCAACAACTGTATTAATGCCACGACTAATAGCAACCCGGGCCACATTTGCTGACGGTTCAATCCCCAGGTGCCGCATCCCATTCTCAGCGAAATGCTTAAGCATAATGCCGTCATTGCTGCCGATTTCGACAACAAAGGGATCGGCTACATCATTTATGTAGTCATTCATTACATGCTCTGCAAAATGTTCAAAGTGGGTTCCCATCATTCTCGATGTGCCCGAAAAGAACGCGTAATTCTTATTGAACATCTGCTGCGGCTCGGGCTGATTCACCAATTGAAACATGGTGCAACCCGGGCAAAATGCAACATCCATCTCAAAAAAGTATTCGTTCTCGAATTGTTCTTCAGGTAGAAAGCCATTGGCAATAGGCATAGGTCCAAAGGACATGAACGGACTGATAGATTGATTACATATTAAACATTTTGCCTTAGCAGGTGTTTCTTCAATCATGCTGCGATTCCCTGTAGTCTTGCGGCCTTCAAAAAATTACCATTTTCAACGCCAACTAACTCTGCAAATGTACCTTCCTCTATGATTTTTCCAGCCTCCATGTGATAGATGTAATCAGCATTTTTGATTGTCGACAGTCGGTGTGCTATCGAAATAATAGTTGTTTTTTCTGACAGATACTCAATGGATTTCTGTATCATCAACTCGGAATGACTGTCCAGGGAACTGGTAGCTTCATCGAGGATAAGAATTTCAGGCCTTTTGATCAAGGCCCGAGCCAGACAAATACGCTGGGATTGTCCACCAGATAGGCGGACGCCTCGTTCTCCAACAACTGTATCGATATTTCGATCCATGGTGTCAATAAATTCGGTTGCATTGGCCAACTCACACGCTTCTCGAATATCTGCCTCCGTTGCATCCTGCTTTGCCCATGTCAAATTCTCCCTTATGGTCGCATTGAAGAGAAACGGTTGCTGAGTTACGTAGCCAATGATATTTCTCCAAGTGTGCAAATTGATTCTTTGAATAGGAATAGAATCCACAAGTATTGAACCTGAATCAGGGTAATAAAAACCCATAATCAAATCTATCAATGTGGATTTGCCAGTTCCGGAAGGACCTACAATTGCAATCATCTTTTCTTTTGGAATGATAAGACTAATCTTATTCAATACGACTTTCTGGTTATTGTACGAAAACGAAACATCGGAAAAAATAATCTTTTTAAATGTGTCAATTTTTTCTACCCCTGATGCTTCCTTAAGCTCATCGGCTTCACTTTTCAACGAATAAATCTGTTGCAAAGACGGTTCAGCGCCCTTTAGCTCATTCCGTTGACTGATTACCAATTGAACCTGCCCCGCCAGGCGGTTGACTGCGTACAAAAACGCAAACATCTCCGCAACATCTAAATTGAGCCTGTTTAACCCTACAAATACAGATACAACCACCAGGATGATTCCCAAAGGTTCTCCTATCATTCCGGAAAATACACGGATCATGATAAACTGAACTGATGTTTTTGCAATGATTTCAATAGTTGATTTTATCCCTTGGATTGTATCTTTGCGCTTGCTGAAACCAACGATCAGTTTCAAGGAATTAAGCGTATCGTAAACTAAGCTCTGAAAACTATTATATGCATCAGTATGAATTTTTCTGATGCGGTAAATAGATTTCCCAATTAAGTAAGTCGGTGCGGCAACAATAATAGTTAATATCAATACGATTAGCAGCAGCTTCCACGATATGAATCCAGCAAGAGCTATGTAAGAAAAGCCCGTTATTACAGCGGCCAGAATTGCAGCCAGGGCTTCAAAAGCTAAGCCTACTCTTTCTGTTTCTTTCACGACGGTATTGGCAAGGGTGCCGTACTTTTTTGTTCCAAAAAATCGCCATGAGGCATTAACAAACGACCCATATTCATCAATAATAATTTGTTTCATTACCCTAAAATGAACTTTGGAGGTGACATATTTCTGTATTGCCACCACACCACTTTTCGATAAAATCAGGAAAAAGTAAAAAAGGCCCATTGTAATAATATTGACTGGCAAACTTAAATCAGTGATCAATGATACTACAAATTTCGTGACCTGATTGGCATTTTCAAAATCCTTACTGACTACAAGATCCACTATTGGCATTAAACCGAGGATAGAACTTGCCTGAACAAAGCCTGCAATCAGCATAAGAGCAACGATCAAAATAAAATCGAAGCGATTCTTTCGAAATAGATTAACAATCTGTTGTTTGAATGTTATGGCCACTCAGTAGCCTTTGGTTTAGGTTCAAATAATTTCAATTGGGTATGTTAAGTAGTACCTTTGACTCATTAATCATTGCCGTGCTAAACTACAACAAAATAGGCTTTTTCTCAAAAGGAGTAGTGTTAAAAATCTGTAAAGCAGTGTCGGGTTAGGTGTGGCCAAAATGTACAAAAAATCAGAGCAACGAGCTGACTTCGTGTGATTAATTATCAAGAAACCATCTGTGGTTTTCCTGAAGGAAGAAAGCACTGATCTTTGATTCCGGTCGAACCGATCCGAGACTTTCACTAAAATCAGACCAGGTTTTGAACTGATTCCAGAAAACCTTTTGTAGCTCCACATCCTCTGCTGTCTCCTTCCAATTACCGCTCATGCGACCCTCCATTTCGAGCACCGCATTAACTATTTCTTCAGAGGTATTATCAACTATTTCTACCCCAAGGTCATGGTAAGGTGACATGGAGGTAAACCCTATCGCACCCGTTCTAATATGGTCCTTTAGTCCCATAAACCTACCATCTGATTTCCATATTAATTTCTTAGGCAAATAAACGTTAAACGCTTGATTGCAACGGTTTATACCAATCGGTAAATGATTCACCTCAACAATTGGACGTCTAAAAGCTATACACACATCATCTAATCCAGTGCCAGTTGTTAAACAAAAATGACAGTGCGCCATCAACCAAATATCCAAAAAATCGGAACGATAGGTTGAATTGGCATAATCTTGAATACGGGGATGCTCAGCATTGAAATTATTTCTCACTGCCTTGCCCATCCGAAATACCCAGTACCCTTTTTCCGCCAATACCAAAGCCGCTTCTTCGTATGTGGCAATATCGGAATCACGGTAATTGTGGTACGACCAGTCTT